>DASXGD010000176.1:0-18492 GCA_036489245.1 Occallatibacter sp.
GGGTCGGTTTCGTCCGTATCGACTTCAACCGTGCGCTTGCCCGGCTTGGGAAGGCCGGTAACGCGAATGATCTCGCCATCGCCTTCGGTGTCGATATCGTGGCCCGGTTGCACCGTTCCCAAGGCGTTCAGCGAGTCGGGACTGCTGGGCTTATCCCAGATATTCCACAGCGAGCTGTCTTCCTCCCCCAGGCGCCACAGAGCGAAGGTCTGCAGGCCCAGGGCGCGCGCGGCTCGCAATTGATTCAGCGCCGTGACCGCGTCGAGGAACCACACCACGTGGCGCTGGTTCTTGTCCTCGTCGATGTACTCGAAGTGGGGGTTGAGGGTGTTGTAGTCGAGGTCGAGATCGGCGTCGGCATCGGCGGCACGCTCCCACACCTCGGAGACGTGGTCCAACTCCTCGGTGTCGATCACGCGGGGCTTGGGATGACGGCGATCCTTGGGATCGGGAATCGACATCGTCCAGTCGTAGCCAAAGTTGCCAATGGCGCAGATCAGCTTTTCCTTAGGAACCGACTTCAAGACCCGGGCCAGGTTGGCGATGAACCAGTCTTGCGCGGCGACGGGGCCGGGTTGGCTCTCCACCTCGTGCTGGTCGTAATTCATGAGCACGACCCAGTCGCAGTTGTCCGCTATCTGCTTCAGGTAGACGTCTTCGGCTCCGGCCCCCACGTTGACGATCAGGCGCAGATTCCGGGGACGCAGGTCGTCGTAGAGCTCGTGAATGAATGTGATATACGCGGGGTAGGAAGAGTCGTCCAGATTCTCGAAATCGAGCGACAGCCCGCGATAGGCCGGAAACGCAGTGAAGAAACGAACCAGTTGGGCTCGAAGATGGGCCCGCTTGTCCGCATCGGCAAGCATCGTCCCCACGCCCCCGTCCCAGATGC
This sequence comes from Occallatibacter sp., assembly GCA_036489245.1. GTDB lineage: Bacteria > Acidobacteriota > Terriglobia > Terriglobales > Acidobacteriaceae > Telmatobacter. The sequence continues at coordinate 893 of DASXGD010000176.1, forward strand.
CCGTCCGGGTGTTGTAGTTATTCAACTGGGGAAAGATCTCAGTGTCTTCCTTGGTGGCCTGGATGACGTTCTTGATCTTGTTCAGATCGTCGGGATCGTGGACGGTATTGCCCTCGATGATGGGGTACTCGCGAATAGTGCTGTTGCTGCTGATCGCCACCAGCGCCCCCGCGGCATTGACGTGCAGCCACTGGGGAAAAAGCATGTCGATCTGATGCACGTGCTCCTTGAAGGAGGAGTAGCTGGTGGGGTCGTCGGGCACGTAATAGGCGGCCCGCAATCCTTCACCGGTATTGAGAGCGATTTCCGACGGCCGGCGCGTTGTCTTGCGTCGGGGCGGCTGGGCGCGATTTCCGTGCAGCAGCGGGGTGCGGTCGCTAATAGGTTTGTAGTTGTGCTTGGGGATGGGAAGAAAGATGCCGGTCAGCCGTTCCCCCCGCAGCGTATTGAAAATGAAGCCCACTACGACCAGCGTCGTGATCACCGCCACGGCGTCGAGAATTCGCCGTAGCCGCTTCCATCGTTTGCGCTGGGGATCGAAGAATATCTGCTTGTCGGGCATGGCCTATCGAGTGTTGAGAGCTTTTCCCGAAACGTGCAGTCCTTCGGGTACAAGGATCAAGTGACTGTTTCTAAATGATAAAGCCTGCAGCCATCCACCTGGTAACGTCGCGCGCGGGGAGCCGGGGAATAAGGCCGGAAACAGGGTTGGCGTACTACCCTGTACAGTACGAATCGTATGGAAGCTGACCGCCTGAGTCAATCGCCCGCCCTCCTGTCCGCTGGCGCCCTCACGCGCTCGGGAATTTCCGCCAGCCTGGCACTTCTGGCCGGCGGAGCGCTGCGATTGTGGATGCTGTGGAAGTTCTTTGAGGTCAACGGCGATTCGCGTCTATACGGCGGCATGGCGAAGAACCTGCTCCTCCACGGGCGTTATGCCCTCACTGACATCCGCGGCGCGCTGCACCCGACCCTGATTCGACTCCCGGGATATCCGCTCTACCTGGCTGCTTGCTTCCGGCTTTTCGGCATGGAGAACTACTACTGGGCGGCCTGCACCCAGATTGTGCTGGAACTCGTCGGCTGCATCCTTCTGGCGCTGTTTGTGCGCCGTATCGCCCCTCCGGCATACAAAACGAGCGCGGCGCACGCGACGTTGTGGCTGGCGGTCCTGTGCCCCTTTACGGCCGTGTATGCCGCCGAGCCGCTGACCGAATCGCTGACCCTGTTTTGCCTCTGTCTGGGGCTGTGGTCCGCGGCGCGATTTCAGGACCGTCCGGGCTGGAAGAACGCCCTGGCGTTCACTTTTGCGGTCACCTACGCAGCCTTGCTTCGCCCCGACGGCGTTCTCGTTGGGCTCTCCCTCGCGCCCGCGCTGGGAGCGGCGGCAGCGCGCCACATCCGCTTGACCGCGATCTGCCTGCTGCTGGCCCTGGCCCCGTTTGCAGCCTGGACGTGGCGCAACTGGCACGTGTTTCGCGTTGTAGAACCACTGGCGCCCCGCTACGCCACCGACCCCGGCGAAGACACCTGGCCGGGGTTTCAGCGCTGGGTGAAAACCTGGAGCCTGGATTTTGTTTCTACCTACGAGGTTTATTGGAATGTTCCCGGCGGACCGATGGACGTCGCCGCACTGCCCGCCCGGGCTTTCGACTCGCCGGAGCAACGGGCGCAGACGGCCAAACTCGCCGCCGCCTATGAAGCCAATGGCGAGGAACTATCGCCTGGATTGGACCAGCGATTCGGGCAATTGGCCGCCGACCGTATCGAAGCTCATCCTCTTCGTTACTACATGGCCCTGCCCGTGGGCCGGGTGGCGGATATGTGGCTCCGGCCGCGCGTGGAGAATCTGCCCATCGACCTCGACTGGTGGGTCTACAGGCATCACCACGTCGAAACACGCTTTAGCTGGTTTTATGCAGCCTTGAATGCGCTCTACCTTGCATTGGCCATCGCCGGATTCTGCCTTCGCCCACGCCTGTGGCTCCCCATGCTGGCGTATCTTCTGCTGCGGAGCGCCCTGCTGGCCACGATTGAAGCCCCGGAAGCTCGTTATACCCTGGAGGGTTTCCCGATCCTGTTCGCCCTGGGTGGAATCGCCATCGGGAGGATGTTTCGCAAACGCCCGACTAGCGGTTGATGTATTGCGTTTTGCTGTCCGTCTTGAAGGTGAAAGCGTCGCCCGGCAAAGGGGTGTTCACCCGGATGTTGAAGTAGACCGAGACTCGATATTGCCCGGGGCCCTCGTCAAAGACCTGCTTGAGGCTGACACCCCGATCCGTATCCATCCACACCGTGACCTTGGGCAGATTCTTTTTCACGTCCGGATCCTTGGCGACCAGTTCGAGCTTGTCGGTTTTCACGCCATCGAGCGTCTCGGGCCCGTCGTAGGTAATGTCCCACTTTTCGGCCAGGGCCTTGCCGCTGGCGCCAAAGCCGAGCATAAGGTAGCTTTCGAACTTGCTGGCCCGGGCGAAGGTCGTCACCTGGTCGAGATTGCCGCCCTCCCACAGCTTGAACACACCCTTGGAGTACGTGTAGATCTTGGGGACAGGCCTGCTATTGACTTCCTTGATATGCGCGGCCATCTGGAAGGAATTGCCGGTGCGCTCGAAGTAGATGGTGCCTTTCTGCTCGTCCTTGTCGGGAATGGGATCGGTCTGAACCGAGTCGAACTCGAAGTCAGCCGTGGTCGACTTGAATTTCCCTGCGGCCGCGTCAAGCCTGGCCAGAACGGTCTGGAGATCGTCCGCTGCCAACGCTCCCCGCACCGGCGCCACAAGAAGGCCTGCCAATAAGAAAAGAAAAATCCTTGCCATGCGCATACGTCTGGTGTCTGTCTTCCTCCCTGGGGTTGGACGCGAAAAAGCCGGGAATGGAAACCTCTTGAAGGGCAGGGCCTGTGAACCGACCCTACCGATGGGCCCAGATCCTCCACGCCACCGGATTGCCATTGGGATCGCGGGAGAGTTCCCAGCGCACCACGGAAATCGAATCGCCGAGCACGGGCTCCATGGCTTTCTTAAGAGCCTTTTTGATCACCGCGTTGGGACTGGCGGCCGGAACGTTTACGTCCGAGGCCTGGACTGTGACGATGAGCCCGTTGGCTCCATCGCCGGTTACGATGACCGGCTGGGCGTTGGAGTCGGTGCCGGTCGGCTTATCTCCATAGTCCCACAGGTGCGGAGTGACAAAAATGAACGCCAGGATGAGCGTGACCATGATGTCGTACTGAAAACTGCCGCGCGGCGACGTCCAGTAGAAATAGCTCTTCAAAACCTGCTTGATGGTGCGGCGCGTCGCCGGGAGGGCTTCGGGACTTAAAACCGGCGCCCGGGAAGTGCCGGGCCCTGCGCTGCCCGGACCCGGCTGGAGGCCGGTTATTTCCCCCTGCCGCATCAATCGAGCCCCGAGCGGGGGCTGCAGGCCCTGAGGCGCGTTCTCTGGAATTCTCATTGCAGGGCCGTCCTTCTCAATTCTCTAACCCTTCAGATTCGTATTTGCTGCGCTGGATTCTTCTCGAAATCTTTCCCCGGGGTCGACGTCGGGGAATCAGGGCGTTAACGAGTGATGCTTTCGAGCCCGCCCATATATGAGCGTAACGCTTCCGGTATAAGAACGGAACCGTCTGCTTGCTGATAGTTCTCAAGAATGGCCAGCCAGGTTCGCCCGACTGCCAGGCCGCTGCCATTGATCGTGTGGACGAACTCGTTTTTGGCTTTCGGGCCCCCGGGCTTATAGCGGATGTTAGCTCGCCGCGCTTGGAAGGCCTCGAAGTTGGAGCAGGAGGAGATCTCCCGGTACAACTGCTGCCCCGGCAGCCAGACTTCGAGGTCGAATGTCTTGGCCGACGAGAAACCGGTGTCGCCGGTGCACAGCAGGACGCGCCGATACGGCAAGTCCAATGCCTCCAGAATCTCTTCCGCGTCGCGGGTCAGCCGCTCGTGCTGGGCATCGGACTCTTCCGGCTTGACGAATTTGACCAGTTCCACTTTCTGGAACTGGTGCTGGCGGATGATGCCGCGCGTGTCCTTGCCCGCCGCTCCGGCTTCGGCGCGAAAACAGGGCGTATAGGCCGTGAACGAGATGGGCAGGCGCGCTTCGTCGAGAATTTCGTCGCGAAACAGGTTGGTCACCGGAACTTCAGCCGTGGGAATGAGCCAGTGATCGTTGTCCTTGTATTCGCCGCGTGCCACCGCATCCGCGTCTGCATCGGAGGAACGAAACAGGTCCTCGGCGAACTTGGGCAAATTGCCGGTTCCGTAAAGGCTCCTACTGTTGACCATGAAGGGCGGCAGCACCTCCGTATACCCGTGCTTCTGGGTGTGCACGTCGAGCATGAATCCGATCAGAGCCCGCTCCAGCCGGGCGCCCGTGCCCATGTAGACGGCGAAGCGCGCACCGCTCAGCTTGGCGGCGCGTTCCAGATCCAGGATGCCGAGGGCCTCGCCCAGTTCCCAATGCGGCTTCGGCTCGAAATCGAACGACCGTCTCTCGCCCCAGGTCTTGACGGTGACGTTGCCGGCTTCCGATTGTCCCACGGGAACTTCGTCGCGTGTCAGGTTGGGAATGCGCGCCAGCGACAGCCGCATCTGCTCGTCGAGAGCCGCCGCCGTCATGTCCAACCCGTCGAGTGTGTCTTTCAGGGCTCGGGTTTCGTCCATCAGGGCGGTCGCGTCCTGGCCCGACTTCTTCAGGGCGCCCACCTTCTGGCTCAGCTCGTTGCGCCGGGCTTTCAGGGATTCGGCCTTGGTAATGGCCTCGCGCCGGCTCTGATCGAGGGAGCGGAAATCGCCCAGTAGTGCTGCCGGATCCGCACCCCGGGCGCGCAGTTTTTCTTCCACTAGCTCCAGGTTGCCCCGGACGAATTGCATATCCAGCATGGCTCTTGTCAGTTTACAGGACGAATTTCCCACTCCCGGCCACGGCCTTGCGACGACCGCGTCAGAAGGGAAATTCCAGATGTCTGCCGAAAATTACCGCGTTCCGGTGCCTAATGGAAATGGAGATCTTCATGTCACTTCCAGCGCCGTCCGCAATGTCCGGGTCAAGTTCGGAGGGTATTTCCATATATGTATCAGCTATTTACCCGATGTTTCCGCTCCTGACCTCCGGGGCCCCCAGGGGAGTACCCCATTGCCTGTAACTGTCTATCGTCATCTTAGCGCTTAAGGTGGGAGTACCCCTGGGGAGTACCGAGTACCCCCCCACCCCCTCCCCCCCCAAAAAAATAAATAATTTAGATTTGCCTTTAATTTCGATTTATAGAATTACACGGATTGAATCCAAATGCTTTACGAGCTAAAATAGCCGTTTGAAACAGCATTTTTGTTACATTCGCCCTGTTTGGTCTTTCTCCCAATCAATTGCCGGCGCGGAAATCTGCCTGTAACCCTTCCCTATTCTTCCTCAGCTTAGGTAATTCCGAGCCAAAAACTGAGAGCGAAATGTTTGCTAGGCGCGATTGGCCGTCGTCTCCGCCTCGTGAGCTGCTTCCGCCGTCGGGCCCGCACTCACCTGGTCTTGCCAGCCGGGAAGCCGCACGTCGCCGGTAATGAGCCGCGCGCCGCGGGAAAAGAACAGGTAGGTCCAGAACCACGAAGCCATCACCGCGATCCGGTTGCGGAACCCGATCAGGAAAAAGATGTGAACCAAGGCCCAGGTTACCCATGCAATAAACCCGCTCAGATGGGCCTTGAATGGCCATTCAACCTTGGCAATGGCGGAATTGCGGCCGATGGTTGCCATGTCGCCCTTGTCGAAATAGCGGAACTGCGGCCGGGGCTTGTGGTGAAGATCGGCCGCGATCATCCGCCCCACGTGGTCTCCCATCTGCATCGCCGGCTGCGCCACTCCTGGAACCTGGTGCCCGTCTTGTTCAAAATGGGCCAGGTCGCCGAGCACGAAGACGTCGGGCAGCTCCTGCGGATTGAGTTGCGCATCGACCAGCACGCATCCGCGTTTGTCCGTCGGAGCCCCGAGCAGCTTGCCCAGGGGAGAAGCCTGCACGCCGGCAGCCCACAGAGTCACGGCGGCGTCCACCCGTCCGATTCCTTTGGCGCCGCCGGTCTCGACCCAGCCGGGACCTGCGCCGGTCACGTTGCAATCGGTATGGACTTCTACGCCCAGTTTCGCCAGGATTTTCTCAGCCTTGGCCGATAGATCGGGCGGGTAAGCCGCCAGAACCCGCGGCCCGGCATCGAGCAGAAGCACACGGCTCTTGGCAGGATCGATATGACGAAAATCCTGGCGCATGTAAAGCTGCGAAATGTCGCTGATGGCCCCCGCCAGTTCCACCCCGGTAGGCCCGGCCCCAATGACCAAAAAGTTAAGCGGAGGGTGCCAGCCATGCTCCTGCATCTGGCGTTCGGCGAGTTCAAAAGCCAGGAGCACCCGGCGCCGGATCTCGGTCGCGTCCTCCACCGTCTTCAGCCCGGGAGCGAACCGGGCCCACTCTTCGTGGCCGAAGTAGGAGTGAGTCGCACCGGTCGCCAGGACCAGGTAGTCGTAAGAAAAACGGGCGCCGCTGGCCAGGCCCAGCTCATGGGCCCCGGCATTGATGGAGACGACTTCATCCATCAAGACGTCCGTGTTGGCCTGCTTGCGCAGAATGTTTCGAATGGGCTGGGCAATGTCGGCCGGAGATAGCACAGCCAGCGCAACCTGGTAAAGCAGCGGCTGAAAGGTGTGATGATTGCGCCGGTCGATCAGGGTGACGTCTACGGGGAGGTTTCCCAGGCTCGTCGCCGCGTGGAGGCCGCCAAACCCACCTCCCACGATGACAACGCGGGGCCGGTGATTGTGCATCTGGCGCAGCGGTTGTGTCAATTGGGTCAAATTCGCCTCGCTCTCACTCCAAGGAGATGCGCCACGAGGCAGAATGGTCTCAGCAGCTTCGGAATTGGGAACGATGGAAGGAGAGACGTGCGCATGCTGATGGAGCGGCTGTTTTCCGCCGGAATCATGAAAATGGGGCCATCGCGCGTGGACGCGGCGCGGCAGGTAGGGGTCTTCAATCCCGGCGTCGTTGCCGGGCTCCCGGAACTGAGGGCGGCGGAAATGGAGAAACTCCGCTGGCTGGAGGGGGAATGGAGCTATCAGAACGTGGTGCCGGCAACATCCGCTTCGCCGGCTTACAGTGACGTCGGCTCAGCGCGGTATGCGTTCAACGCCCAGACCAAGTGGATTTGCGTGGTAAGTCCGGCCGGCGACGAAACACCCCACATCACCTTCGATCCCTTCAGCCGCCAGTGGATCTATCTGTTGATGAACGGGGCTTATGGCATCCTGCGGTCGGGGGCGGGATGGACCGGGGAAGCCATCGAATTCACCGGGCTGATGACCATGATCGGCGAAAACTGCGAATGGCGGATGACCTGGACCCGGAACGGGGCCGACCAGTTCTCGTTCATAAACGAGGAACGCAACGAAGACGGCTCCTGGTCCTACATCGATCAATGGCGGTTCGAACGCAAGACCTGATTCGGAAATGGGTGTGACGGCGCAGGAACGGCCCGGGTGGTGCGCGGCAAAACGCAACCCCAGAATCCATCTTTCTGCCGACACGGACCGGGGCTACAATTAGCTCGGCACATGCTGGGACGACGTGCCGGGATTGGGTCCGGGAAGCGCTCATGCTGGAACTCGCAAAAGCGGTCTCCTTTCTGATTTGCATCCTGTCGTTGTACTGGGCGGGAATCAGTGCGTTCTTTGTGCCCGGGAGCCAGTGGGAGGAGCGGCTGTGGATGGCGGGATTTAAACTTCTGGCCGCCGCGGCCATCTGCTTCTATAGCGGCATGGTGTTTTCCTGGCCTTCGAAGGCCAATCCCACCGCATTTCAACGCCTGACAGCGACCATGCCGGTGCGCCTGTTTTTCTGGGCGGTGGCCTGTATCGCGGTGCTGTTTGTCCTTTCTTGGTACCTGTCCGACGCGGAGGCCCAGGCGATGTCGATGCAGGGTTTCGGAGCTGCCCCTGCCTTTTGACCGTGTGCGGAATGGGTCAAGTGGGTCAGGGGTGCTGTTCAATCGCAATGCGCAGGGTGCTCGAGTTGCCCGTGGCCGCGGTTCCGGCCAGGTTGGTTGCAACTCCCGGGAGACTTGCTGCCGTAAAGCTGACGGTCCCATCGAGGGAGGAAATCGCGGTCGATGTCTGGGTCGCCAGTAGCTGTGATTGGGCACAGCGGGTGTGAGGGCCGCAAGGAGGAGCCCATGCGTAGAGCGCCTGATAGAGCGTCACGGTGCCACCCGCCATGGGATTCCCGTTCATATCGAGCACACGCAGCGTGATCAAGGCGGGAGTGGCTGAAGCAGCCAGACTCTCGGCAGTCCCGGAAACCGCCTGAAGGGTGGCAAATTCCGGGCGCGCGCCAAATGCCTGGAACGTAACGCACTGGCTGGTGCCGTTGAGGCAGGCCGTGGAAGTAGCCTTCTGTCCCTCGCTAAGCGGTCCAACGGTGAGGATCCTGCCTGCGATTCCGTCAGCGCTGGTGGCGACCGCGGGGTTCCCTGCGGTGGTAATCCCGGCAGCGGTCTGCCAGATCACAGACTGGCCTGCTGCCGGCGCGCCGTTGCTGAGCACGAGCGCCTGGGTGGTCCAGGAGATGGTGGCGCCCGCAGCCAGGGAGAGCATCGGCGTCAGCGCAGTGAGGACCGGCGGTGTGCCCCCACTGAAATGCGCCTGCAGGCTGGAGCCATTGCTGAGCGATGCTGTGACTACCGATGCAGTTCCGTCGATCGCGGTGACAGTCATCGTTGCGCTGCCGTCTCCGGTCGCAGTCACGGGACATGAATTCTTTCCGCATCCCAGGGTCGCATTTCCGCTTGAAACCGCGTAGGTGACAGTGACTCTTCCGGCGTGCCGAAGCGTGGGCCCCAAGGCGGTAACGGTGAAAGGAAGCGGAACGCCGACGGGGATAGTGTTGGAAGGCGCGGTCACCAGGGTAAGTGCGTCGCCGGTTCCGGAATCGTAACTGACACCGCCGCTGATGATGGCAATGGCGTAGTAGGCGGGTAAATCGTCGACTTCGACGTCCACCGAGCCGGTCACTCCGGTCGCAGCCGCCGGGGCGATGGCGGTGATTTCGTTGGGAGAGATGCTCGTAACCTGGGCGGGGCGTCCGCCCACCAGGACCGTATCGAGCTCATGGAAACCCGTCCCACGAATGACGATGGGTCCGCCGGACGGCGGAAGCCGGGGAGGCTCGACCGTGTCGGCATAGAGTACCCAGCCATTGTAGGCGTAGTCGGGGCGCCCGTCGCCGCGCATGTCGGCAACTCCCAGCCGGACCACGTCGTCGCCATTCGATGCGACCTGCAGCCAGGTTTCGCCGGTGGAGTTGCCATTGAGGCCGGGCGCAGCTCCTACGGGCGAGCTTCCGGGCGCGGCGAAGGCATCCCAGACGCCGAGCACGGGCATTGCTTTCGCATTGCTTGGCCGCCCAGTCTCGTCGAGGGCTTCGGTAACGATCGTGAATATCCGCTCTCCGCGGACAGGAAAATTGAACCAGTCCGCCTGACCAACCTGGCCAAGCCGCCCGCACCAGACGCCGCTCGGCGGAAGCATGCGAGGCGCCGCTTGAGTGGAGATGGACTCCTGGTAATCGCCGGCAGCCGAGTCGGCGACGTTGACAGCCAGGGTCTGGGCCATACCCGCGGACAGATTGGGAACCGAAAGCGGCGCCAGAGTCCCCGACGGTTGAGGCGAGCCATCGAGGTATGGTCCCACCGCATAGGCATAGGTGTAGAGGGGATCGATGGTTTCGAAGCTGACCTGATAGCTGGCGGATGTCAGGCCTGGCGGAAGCGGCATGTAGCGGAGGTCGAAATAGCCTTGGAGGGATGTGTCGTTCGATCCCCATTGCGAGAGTGGATTGCCGTTGGAATCAGTCCAGCCGGTGATGGCGTTGCCGTGATTTCCATTGAAATAGGCTCCGGAGACGAAGGTGGCAGTGTACTGGTAGAGAGGATTGCCGTTGCCGTCGAGAGGCCGCGCGACCACGTTCACGCCCTGCATGCCCACTCCGGTGCGAAACGTGATCGTGCCGGTAACCGAAACAGTATTGGCAGCGGTCAGAACCTTGCCTGGAAAGGCGGCAAGATTGGCGGCAGTGATGGGGTAGATCCGGTTGAGCGCCGCGATGTCGTCGGATCGCAGTGTTGCAGGGTCGGGAATGCATGTGCCGCCGGCCGGACCGCAGGTTCCACTCATGGGCTGCATGACCGGCCAGCCCTCGGTACCCTCCGGCTCTCCATTGTGGAGTGCGCCGGGATTGACCTGGGCGTCGCCGAGCCCCAGGATGCTCCCGAAGGCGCGCTCGAGGAGGAATTGCATCATCGAAAGCTGACCGGGTGTAACAGCGCAGCGTCCATTCAGTACTAGCACCGCGTGGGCGATGGTCGCGTCGGGATTGAAGTTATCGATCCAGGCCATGACGCCATTGGTCTCGCAGTTGGACGGGTCGCTGGTGTAGGCGCCGAACACCGTATCGAGCACGGCGCCGTCAGAGTCGAATATTACGGCGAGCGGATACCTGATGGCGGAGGGGGCCGCATCGGAAGGCTGCGCGATGGCCTGGTTGCCCGGAAGGATGTTGGCGCTATTTACGTCCTCGTTCAGGGAGCCCATGCGCGAGAGGGTCACCCCGGCCGTGGGAACAGCGCTCCATAGATTGGCGGCCGCATTGACCATGCCCGTGGCCTGCTGGTTGTCGATCGAGGAGTTCAACGGGCCCTGGTCGACGTAGTAATTTACCTGCCCGCCGGCCCAGTGGACGGGCTGACCGACCACTCCCGGATTGAAAAAGCTTACCCCGGCGACATACCTGGGCCCGCCTGCAACCAGCGACATGGGGGCAAAGAGCGGGAGGAAGCACCCCACGCGAAGGACGCTGCGGAAATAACAATGAAATCTGGCCACGAGATGCTCCGTACAGGGGTAAATGGCACGTAGCATCCCATCCTGAGCGTGCGTTCATGAGAAAGACCTTATCTTCTGGAATGACGGCGCCCAATAGGAAGAGTCGAACCACAGCCGTGCAGGTACGACAATGCTCCCGGCAGGTTCGCTAGAATGTCAGATAGATCTTCAACTTTGATTTCTGATCGGAATACCCATGCGGTTAGGTGACCTGCTGATCCGGGCCCAGCGCGTGACGGAAGCGGATGTGGCGACCGCGCTGGCGCGGCGCGACGAGCACGGCGGACGTCTGGGCGACAACCTGGTAGCCACCGGCGCAATTGATCAGGCGACCCTCGATAGCTATCTGCATCGTATTCCCGCCGAACCGGTCGACATTGCAGCGACAGGCATTGAAGAAAATGAACTGCTCAGCCTTCTGATGAAATTGATCTATACCAGCCGGCTCGAATCCGTGCGTCAATTCATCGATGCCATCAAGCTCCCCTACCACGTGGTGAGCGAACTGGTGCGGATGGCCGTCGACCGGCAGCTGCTGCACACCCTGGGAACCCGCAACTCCGACCACATGATCGACATGTGTTATGCGTTCACCGAAGAGGGGCGGCGATGGACCATCGATGCGCTCGAGCGGCTTCGGTACGCCGGGCCTGCCCCGGTTCCAATCGCGGAGTTCTGTGATCAGGTCGATGTGCAGAAACTGACCAGCGAAGTGATTAGTATGAGCCGAATTCGGGCTTCGGTAGCCGATCTGCAGATGGAGGAGAGCATCCTGGAACAAGCCGGCCCGGCGTTGAACTCCGGACGCGCCATGCTTCTTTACGGCCCCCCGGGCAACGGAAAGTCCACGGTCGCTCACCGGTTCGCCACGGTATTCCAGGATGTGATCTACATCCCTTACGCGGTGGGTGTCGAAGGGCAAATCATCCGCATTTACGATCCCAGCATTCATGTACAGGTGGCTCCGGCACTTGCCGGGGACGACAGCGGTGTCTCATTTGTACGCCACGATGAGTACGATGCCCGCTGGGTGCCGTGCCGACGACCGTTTGTCATCACGGGGGGCGAGCTAACGCTGGACATGCTCGATCTTCGCTACGACCAGACCGGCCATTACTACGAGGCTCCGTTGCACATGAAGGCTCTGGGCGGATGCTTTCTGATCGACGACTTTGGCCGCCAGCTGGTGAGCCCAACCAACTTGCTGAACCGCTGGATGGTTCCGCTCGAAGGCCGTTGTGACTACTTAAAGTTGCACACCGGAAAAAGCTTCCGCATTCCCTTCGAAGCAATGGTGATCTTTTCCACCAACCTGGAACCAGAGGACCTGATGGACCCCGCGTTCCTTCGGCGCCTGCCTTACAAGATTGAAGTTGGAGCCCCCAGTCTGGAACGCTTCCGGCGCATTTTCGAGCAGGAGTGTCGGCGACATGGCATTCTCCTGCCCGACGACATTTTTGCCGCGATTGTCGACAAGATCACGAGAGAGAAGGGTCTCGACTTTGCCGCATACCAGCCCAGGTTCATCGTCGACCAGGTCGTGGCCACTTGCCGGTTCGTCGGACAGGCGCCGCACCTGGAGGCCCGCTTCATCGATTACGCGGTGGACAATCTACGCGTCAGGCGCGCCGTGCCGTAACCTGGGTAACGGCCGGAAATTTGGTGAACTGCCAACCTCCAGGAATCAGAGTGTGGTTCAGATTTCCGGGTAGAAATCGAAAAAGGCATCCAGGCTCTGGCGGAGCTGCTTTTCGATGTCTTCGCGCGAACCCTCGAGCACGTGCATGGTGACGTGAGCTTCGTGGCCATTGGCCAGCTTCAGGGTCGCATCTTTAATTTCGGTCACCTCGCCCTCTGGGAGCAGACGCAAACCGTAGATCAGAGTCAGATTCGCCATGCGAAACATCTTATCTGGTATGAAGCCAAAGACGGGGCCGATCCTGAAGCAGCGGGGTGGTCCGTCTACAATCAACACGGGAAACCTTAAATGACAGACACTCGCGATACCGTAATTCTGGGCTCCGGCTGCGCCGGCTTGACCGCCGCGATCTACACTGCGCGCGCCGGACTCAAGCCGCTGGTTCTTGAAGGCCACGAGCCCGGCGGACAGCTTTCGATTACCACCCTCGTGGAGAATTTTCCGGGTTGGCCGGAAGGCATTCAGGGACCAGAACTCATCGAAAACATGAAGAAACAGGGCGCTCGCTTTGGCGCGGAATTCCAGATGGCGCACCTGAGCTCGGTGGATCTGCAGACGCATCCGTTCCTGCTGAAAACCTCAGCCGGCGAGGTGCATACGCGGTCACTTATTATCGCGTCCGGCGCAAGCGCGCGCTGGCTAGGGTTGGCGAGCGAACAGGCTCTGATCGGCCATGGCGTTTCAAGTTGTGCTACCTGCGACGGGTTCTTTTTTCGCGGGCTGGAGATTGCGGTGGTGGGTGGGGGCGACTCGGCGATGGAAGAGGCATTGTTCCTGACCCGGTTTGCGACCAAAGTCACGGTGCTGCACCGCCGCGAGAGCTTCCGCGCCAGCAAGATCATGCTGGAGCGCGCCATTGCTCATCCCAATATTGAGCTGCGCACTAACACGGTGGTCGAAGAGGTTCTGGGCGTCGAGCACAACGAAGTTAAAGGTGTGCGCGTACGCGACGTGAAAACCGGGATCCAGACCACCCTGCCAGTGAGCGGGATGTTCCTGGGCATTGGGCACGATCCCAACGCGCGCATGTTCGCCGGCCAGATCGACCTCGACGCCGAAGGCTACATCCGTACCCAGAACAACGTCTTCACAACCCGCAACGGCGTGGCGGTTGCCGGCATATATGCCTGCGGCGATGTGCAGGACCGGCGCTATCGTCAGGCGATTACTGCTGCCGGCACCGGTTGCATGGCGGCCCTCGAGGTAGAAAAGTATCTTGAGGAGCACGGGCACTGAGGACGGGGTAGATGGCGCCGCTCAAAGAGAACCTGGAGAAACTGGACGCCACCATCGAGCAGGCCTGCCGCCGCGCCGGCCGCACTCGGGACGAGATCGAGTTGATGGCGGTTTCGAAAACGTATCCGGCGACGACAATCTGCGAAGCGGCTGCGATGGGTCTGTACCTGTTCGGCGAAAACCGGGTTCAGGAGTTCGCCGCGAAGTCCGCGGAACTGGCGGCTCTTCGTGCGGCGGGTAGCGTGGCCGCGGTGGACGATTGCATCGCGGTTCACCTGATCGGTCACCTGCAGTCGAATAAGGCAAGCCGGGCCGCGGAGTTGTTTGACGGCGTCGATTCTCTCGATTCGGTGCGGCTCGCCGAGCGATTGAACGAAGCTGCAGCCAGGCTCGGCAAACGCCTTCCGGTACTGATCGAGGTGAAGCTGAGCCAGGAAGAGACCAAGTCGGGCGTCGAGCCTGAGTCGAACGAAGCGGTGCAATTGCTGGAGCGCCTGCCCGACCTCGCGCGCCTGGACACCCGCGGTTTGATGACGATCGCGCCCTGGGGTGTCGCGGAAGATGTGACGCGGGCGTGCTTCCGGAGCCTTCGCCAATGGCGCGACCGCTGGGCCACGGCCCATCCCCGACTGCGCCTGGATGTGCTGTCAATGGGCATGAGCGGGGATTTTCCCGTCGCCATCGAAGAAGGCGCGACGCGCATACGGATTGGGACAGCTCTATTTGGCCCGCGCAAGAAACAGATTTCGGATCAGATGAATCAGGCCGGTCCGGCATGATGCGCGAAACTGCAGACGGAGTCACGCTCTCCGTCCGCGCGCAGCCGGGCGCCAGGAAGACAGCCATCACCGGCGTTTATGGCGACGGCTCTTCGGCCCAGTTGAAGATTGCTGTGCAGGCCCCGCCCGTTGAAGGGCGCGCGAATGAGGTGCTGATCATCTTCCTCGCACGCTTTTTCGCTTTGTCGCGGAGCGACGTCCTCCTCATAGCGGGCGAACTATCGCGCAGCAAGGTCTTCCTGCTGCGGGGAGTCGGACGGAATCACGCCGAAACTTTACTTGCGAAAACGATTGGATAGCCGGAGCGCTCAGAGGCCTCGGCTGGTGAGCGCACGCAGGGCTTCCTCGGGCTCGGGCCGCACCCGGAAATCGGCGTGCGCTTCTGCGAAGGCCACTCGCCCGTCGCGACCTATGACATATGTGGCCGGAAGGGGAAGGCGCCAGCTCTCGTCTCCATTGACGAAGGGAATATTCACGAGGATCGACCGGTAGTACGTCCGGTGATAGTCGGGAACGTTGTAGACCAGCCCGAACTGCTCCGCCACCTTGTTGCCCGGATCGAAGAGCACCGGGAAGGGCAGCCCGTGCTGCCCCGACATGAAGTCGCTCTGGCGCTCCGTCTGGGGGCCGATCGCGACCATCAGAGCGCCACGCTCGCGAACCCGTCCGTACAAATCGCGCCAGGTCTCGAGCTCGGTCATGCAGTACGGGCACCAGCGCCCGCGAAAGAACTTGATGATCAGCGGGCCGAGGGAGAGCATGTCCTGGCTGCGCACCAGCTTGTTGTTGGAATCTTTCAGCGCAAATGCGGGAGCCTGTGCGCCGACAGGGAAAATGCCGTCCTCGATGCCGGTAGCGAAGAGCTCGGCTATGGCGCGCTCGCCGACGGCCAGCCGTTCTGCCTGGACGAGATGGCGCGTATTAGCGGTGATTTCGTCGAGTTGGTCCTGAAGGCCTGTCGTTTTTGCGTTCATGGCTATCGCCCGAATTTCTGCCTGCCGCCCATGCCCAGCGCACCCATGCCGCCGCGCATCATCTGTTTGGCCAGGCCGCCTTTGCCCATCTGCTTGAACATCTTGCTCATCTGCGCGTACTGCCGCAAGAGCTGATTTACATCCTGCACGGTGGTGCCGGAGCCTGCGGCGATGCGCTTGCGCCGTGAGCCGGAAATGATCTCGTGGTTGCGGCGTTCTTTGGGTGTCATGGAGTTGATGATGGCCTCGAGGCGGACAAACTGCTTTTCATCGACGCCCTGCGCGGCCTGCTGCATGCCGGCGAAGGGGCCGACCGAGGGCAGCATTTTGAGAATCGACTCCATGGAGCCGAGCTTCTTGATCTGCTTCAACTGGTCGCGGAAATCCTCCAGCGTGAACCCATCGCCGAGCAGCGCCTTCTTGGCGAACTCCTCGGACTTCTTGCGGTCGAGCGTGGACTCCGCCTTCTCCACCAGCGACAAAATGTCGCCCATGCCGAGGATGCGGCCCACGATACGGTCGGGGTGGAAAGGTTCGAAGGCGTCGGCCTTCTCGCCCGTGCCGATAAACTTGATCGGCTGCCCGGTGACATGACGGATCGACAGCGCAGCGCCGCCGCGGGCATCGCCGTCCATCTTGGTGAGGACGACGCCGGTGAGGCCGAGGCGCTTGTGAAAGTCCTGCGCGGAGTTCACCGCGTCCTGGCCGGTCATGGCGTCGGCCACAAACAAAATCTCCTGCGGATTGAGCAGCTTCTTCAACTGCTCCATCTCGGACATCAGCTGCTCATCGATGTGCAACCGGCCTGCGGTATCCACGATCAGCGTGTCGCAGCCCATATTGCGAGCGTCGCGGCGCGCTTCCTGTGCCAGCCGAACCACAAGGTCCGTGCTCGCAGCCTCACCCTTCAGATCTCCCTCGTAGAGCCGTGCCTCAATGGACTTCGCGACTACCTTGAGCTGTTCACGCGCAGCCGGGCGATAAACGTCCACTGAAACCAGCATCGGCCTGTGGCCGCCCTTTTTCAGCCACGCCGCCAGCTTGCCGCTGGTCGTCGTCTTACCCGAACCCTGCAGCCCCGCCATCAAAATGACCGTCGGGGGTTGCGAAGCAAACTTGAACCGCGCCGTATCCTTGCCCAGCAGCGCAATCAGTTCGTCGCGAACGATCTTGATCACCTGCTCTGAAGGCGACAGCGCCGTCAGCACTTCGGTGCCAATCGCCTTCGCGCGAATGTGCTCAATCAATTCCTTGACAACGTTAAGGTTGACGTCCGCCTCAAGCAGTGCCACACGAATTTCGCGCAGTGCCTCGCCAATATTCTCTTCAGTCAGCGTGCCTTGACCGCGAAGATTCTTGAACGCCCGCTGCAGTTTTTCTGTAAGGTTCTCAAACATAGCTCAACTTCAAGTGTATCGAAACTCCCCGCACCGGGCTCTACTCCCCCGGAGCAATCAGATACTGTTCCAGCTTCCCGTCGGGATAGGTATACGTCGTCAGCTCCAGCTTCTTTCCTGGATAAACGATGTCAAATCTTCGAAACGTCATGCCTCCGCGCAGGGCCTCACGCGTCTGCCGAAACGTCATCGGATCACCCAGAGGCGCGAGGCTCGCCTTGAAATCCGCAATCGCCTCGGCCGTAAAGTAGTCGTTCAGATTCGGAGCCAGCAGCGACCGGTCAATCTTGCCCTCCTGCAAACCGCGATAGATCGCGACCGCTTGCTTCTCCGGCCCGGTCAGCGGAAACTCACCCACCACCGGCGCCGCAAGCTGCGCAATCGACCCCGCCGCTCCCACCGCATCCTGGTTGGTCAGCACCACCACGGCAACGCCGTCGTCCACCAGCACTTCGTTATCCGACACAAACCCCGACACCTCGCCCGAGTGCTCAATCGACCGATGCCCATTGCGATCGACCACTTCAACACCAAGCCCGTAGTGTGTCCCCTTGCCATTCTTCAGCTTGACCTCGGTAAACATCTCCTTGTAGCTCTC
>DASXGD010000049.1:0-2095 GCA_036489245.1 Occallatibacter sp.
GCGCTGCGGGCAAACCCGGCGCGCGTCCGCTACTCGGTGTGGATGTTCGCGTCGGTAAAGTTTCTGGTTCCGTTCGCCCTGCTGGCGAGTCTGGGAGCGCAGTGGGCCAGGCCGGTAACGGGAAGACTGATCGGGTCGGCACTCTACACGGCGGCGGACGAGATCGGCCAGCCTTTCCAGCAGGCGAAGGCAGCGCCGATGCGGGATTTCGCCACGATCACCCATCCGGCGCATCTGCCTCAAATCGTGCCGGCACTGTTGTTGCTGGTCTGGCTGACCGGCGCGGCCGTCGTACTGGCCAGATGGGCGCTTGCGTGGCGCGGAGCGGCGAGCGCGGCCAGGGATGCAGTCCCGACATTCGAAGGGCGCGAAGTGGAAGCGTTGCGGAGAACGGAGCGCAGCGCCGGTATTCGCAGGCCGATTCCGTTGCTCGTGTCATCGCGGGCCGTCGAGCCGGGGATTTTCGGGATCATGCGCCCGGTGCTATTGTGGCCGGCCGGAATATCAGAGCAATTGACAGACGCGCAGATTGAGGCTGTCGCCGCCCACGAGGTTGAACACGTGAGACGGCGCGACAATCTGACGTCGGCTGTTCACATGCTGGTGGAGGCGCTGTTCTGGTTCCATCCCGCGGTGCGGTGGATGGGCGCCCGGCTGGTGGAAGAGCGCGAGCTGGCCTGCGACGAAATGGTGGTGGAACAGAGTGTGCCGCCGGAGGCCTATGCCGAGAGCATTCTCAAGGTGTGCGCGTTTTGCCTGGAACCTCCCGCGCCGTGCGTCTCCGGAGTGTCAGGGGCTGATCTCAAGAAACGCATTCTGCGCATCATGACCCACCGATCCGGAGCGGGGCTCAACTTCGCGCGGAGATTCGGGTTGTGTGCCGCGGCCGTGTTGGCGATAGGGTTGCCGATGGGGTTTGGAGTCCTGCATGCGTTGCAGGCTCCCGCGGAATTGGTCCATGCATCGAGCGGGCCCCCTCCAACGTTTGAAGTGGCCAGCGTCAAGCCCAATCACGATTCCAGACCGGGACGCATGATCGGGATGGCGCCCACAGGCTTCACCGCAAAACATGCCTCGCTCAAGGATCTTATCGGTTTCGCCTATGGCATCAGGGGCGACGATCAACTCATTGGAGCGCCGAGTTGGGCGAACTCAGAATTTTTCGACATCGAAACGAAGGTGAGCGAAGTCGACCTTGAAGCTGGCAAGAAGCTGAGCATGGAGCAAAAAAGGAATCAGCTTTGCCTGATGCTTCAGTCGCTGCTTGCGGACCGGTTTGCCCTGAAGGCGAATATCGAGACGCGGGAGCTCCCCGTGTATGCGCTGGTGGTGGCGAAGGGGGGGATCAAGATGAAACACGTGGTGCCGGATCCGCTTCCTCCGCCCGGGACGCCGCCTCCGCCGGGCGCGCATCTTCCGCGGCTGATGAAGACCGGGGATCAATACACCGCCACGGCGTTTCCGGTTGAGGAATTCAGTCACTGGCTGTCACATTTCGACGAACTCGGCAATCACGTGGTGGTCAATGACACGGGACTGACCGGGAACTATGACTTCGTGCTGAGTGGAGTCGGGATGGGATCGATGGAAGGAAACCATGAAGCGTCGGACGAACCGGCGACGTCTATCTTTACGGCGCTGCAGGAGCAACTGGGTTTGAAGCTGGAACCGCGCAAGGCGCCCGTAGAGGTTCTGATCGTGGATCGTGCCGAGCAGCCTTCGGCAAATTGACCAGGTGCCGTTCCGGTGAGCCACATCCCGCTTGAATCTTGATCGGAGACGTCTTACTCGTGGTTCCCCGTTTACCTGATTTCTGGCCTCGCCAGTGTCATCCAGAGTTTTTCTTGAAATGGAGGCGCTATCATGAACGACGCCATTCAACGCAGGCGCGTTTTCTTCAGCATTCCGATCCTGGCGGCAGGCCTGGCCCTATGGGGCGCGCCCATCCTGCCCAGCCAGAGTGATTCCTCGCCCAGGACCGACGCGCCGGCCGCCGCTGGCTCGACCGATCTGCCCAAGTATGACGTCGCCACGATCAAGCCGGCCTCGGCGTCCGACGGACGCATCGCGTTTATGTTCGTGCCGGGCGGAATTC
>DASXGD010000072.1:0-4893 GCA_036489245.1 Occallatibacter sp.
ACGTCCTGCATGGCCGTAGAGATCCGCAACGTCGGGACGGGCAATGTAAAGCATGAAGACCACCACCGCCGCGTAGGCGCTGGCAGTGCCGAAGGTGCGTATTTGCTCGAGGTCCGAAACCAGGTAGCCACGCCCATGGACGGCTGCCGCACCGCGTTCGCGCAGGTTTTCCAGTTCGCTGAATCGCTTGACCATGGCCAGGGAGAGGAACAGAAAAGTCGAAAATCCTCCCAGCCAGTGCGAAATCTCGGTGCCCGTGGCCGCGCCGCCCGCGAGCATCCGGAGCGTGTAGAGAGCGGAAAGCAGCAGCACGTCAATCACGGCAACGCGCTTCAGATAGAAGGAATAGGCCAGGGTGGTGAGGATGTAAATCGCGAGCCAGAAGGCAAATGCCCGAGGCAGCAGCGGCAGCAGCGCCGCCGAAGCGGCCACCAGCGCCGCGGCCAGGAACACGCCGGCGGATACCGGCAAATCGCCCGACGCAAAGGGGCGGAACCGCTTGGTGGGGTGACGGCGGTCGCTCTCGATGTCCAGGAGGTCATTGATCAGGTAGTTTGCCGAAGCCATGAAACTGAAGCAGAAAAAGGCCACCACGACAGCGCCCAGGGACTGCCGCGTCAGTTGATGAGAAAGCGCCAGCGGCACCAGCAGCAAGATGTTCTTGGCCCACTGATGAAGACGAATCGCTTTGAGCATCGCGCCGCCGAGCGGACGTCGATCGAGAAAGGTCTGTGCCACCGGGATGCGCCGCAGGCGCATCTCCATGCGCAACGCCGGGGTGGGGTTGGCGATCATCGCCTCGCCCGCGTGCGCCAGGAGAGGCAGGTCGGCGCGAGAGTTGCCGATGTAGTCGAATTCGCCGAAGCGCTCCGTGAGCCGGGCCAGTTTCCTGGTATGCGTCAGGTTCTGCGCCGGATCGGTCGCGAGTACGCCGGAGAAGATTCCAAGATGGGCGGCGACACGCTCGGCCAGCAGGCCATCGGCTCCAGTGGTAAGGTAGATTTCCCGACCCTCGCGATGCTGCTTCTGCAGAAAGTGAAGCACTTCCGTGTTATAGGGCAAGCGCGTCGCATCAAGCTGAGCACTTCGGGCTACCTCGGTCTTCAGCTTGGCCTTGCCGTCCGCCAGCCATAACGGAAGTCGCCAGAATTCGAGCGGCTGGCGGCGCAGGAACTGAACGGCCCCGTCGAAGAGAGTGTCCGACTTGACCAGGGTGCCGTCCAGGTCGACGCACAGGGGCCGTACCCGATTCCTGGGGGCTGCGGGAGCGGCAATGACGGCGACGGCGGTCAAGAGATTCCTTTGTTGCGAGCATCGCCGAATGCAACGGGCAGGCCGACTGCGCAAGGCGGATAGCTAAGCCACACAAAACAAGAGCCGATCCGATTATAGAAGACCCGGACTTATCAGAGTTAAACCCGCACTGGGTGAGGAGAGTTGCGTGGGAACTGAAGTCACTCTGAACTTAGGGATTCTGTTGCTTTCCACTGAACGCCAGGTCCGGTATCGCACGTCGGCGTCCGGATTTGAACACTCCACAAGATGCCTGCATCCGGTGCGCTTCGGAGAATGAACTGTTTAGGACACCTTTCCTATGGCCTTCAGTCTGCAACTAGACGAGAACCCCCTGAGCAATTCGGGCTCAGGAACGCCAGGGATTGAGGCGCTAGCAGTACAGTCTTTCTGAGAATAGAAACGGTGGCATTCTCAAACGAACTTCTCACAATTCGCAAATCGGCGAGGGCCTTTGCTCGCACGCCCGGGCTTTCGCTCGTTCTGTTGTTGACGATTGCGCTTGGAGTCGGGAGCAACGTCAGCGTCTTCGGGTTCGTTCAGGGGCTCATCCATCCCAACTCCCCGGCGAAAGACGAAGATCGCATTGTTTCGATCTTTGCTCAAGACCAGACGCGCCCCGCCGGACCGCTCACGCGTTACCAGTTTCAACTTCTGCGAAGCCATCTGGACGCCTTTGCCTGGATCGATGGCGCTCGAATCGCGCCGACGAAAGTAAACCTTGGTGGCGGTTCCCAAATTGCGATTGTCGCCGCTATCATGCCCAATCTCGCCAAAGCACTGGGCTTGCCGCAGTACGGCGGCGCAATTCTCAGCCGCCGCATGTGGCAAAGAGAATTCGGGGACAGCGTCAAGCTCGTCGGTCAACGAGTTCGAATCAACGATGTAGACCTTACCATCACGGGTGTTGCGCCCGACCGCCTTGAAGGTCTGTACCGCGACCAGGTCGTCGATCTCTGGACGCCGCGGCAGTCGGTGAGCATTCAGGATCAGGATCTGGGAATGCGGGACGTATGGACCCTGGCCCGCATCCGCGATGGCGTCTCGATCGGCGAAGCACAACGGGATATCCGCCTCCGGCTCGGAAATTCAGACGGCATCTATGTGGCTCCGTTTAGCGGTGCCTCTCCCACCATGGCCAGGGGACTCTCACAAATTGGCACCATGCTCGAGTTCGCTTCAGCCGCCGTCTTCCTTGTCGCCTGCTGCGTAGTTGCATCCCTGCTTCTGGGGCGGGCTTTGCGGCGTTTACACGTAATGTCCATCAACGTCGCGCTCGGTGCAACACGGCTGAATCTGATGATGGAATTGCTGTCTGACTGCATCGTTGTTTCGCTCGTCGGCGGTGCGTTGGGGTTATTGCTCGCCCTCGGGACGGCGCATGTCCTCCCCAGCCTGCTCTTTGAGGAGGATGCGGAGCGCCTCGTGTTTGCGCCCCATATGTTGCCAATCATGGCGTCTTCATTCGCTTGCATCGCGATCGTCATTGCGTGCGGGTTTGTGCCCATCCTCGCCACAACCACCGATCGCCCCTGGAACGTCCTGCAGCGCGAGAGCGGCTTGCCATCGACGGCGGTTGCGCGCTTCAGAACAATTCTTGTGGTTGGACAAATAACAATCTGCTGTGCATTGGCGATTTTTACGACAGTTCTGTTCGAGCGCCTCCACACACTTATCAGGACCACGGCCGGGCACGGCGTTGGCAATCTGGTCCTGGCAACGGTTCGGCCCCAAGGGATGCCGGATGACACAAATTACTTTACGGATGTCGAGCGAGCTGTAAAGTCGATGCCCGCTCTTTCCCCACTCGCGTGGACGACGCTGATTCCCGGGAATCCGCCGGCCTGGAGGTCGTTTAGAATTCAAACGCCGGCAAGCTCGCTTCGCGATGTACAGATCGACATCGTCGCACCGCCAGACCCGCTGGGCTCGTCAGCGAGTCCGCCACTCTGGGGACGTCCCTTCGAGGCTCGGGATCAATCCTGCCATGTGGCAATCGTTAATGAGGAAGCGGCATCGTCGCTCTTTGGACAGGATACGGTCGGCATGACGATCCAGGACCCGGACGGCGCTCCCGTCGAGATCGTTGGCGTGGTGAAACGAGCCTCACGCGATACCAGGCTCGATCGGCACACGCCGACAATTTACTTCAACGATGATTCGAATTCATCAGCGCGCAGCCGGATTGCCCGGGCTCGATTTCGCGCGCCACTCGTGCCCGCATCCACAAACATTGAAATGAACATCAACTTCGTATCGCCCGGCTATCTTCGCGCGTTAGGACTATCGCTGGTCGATGGCCAGTGGTTTCCTGAACACGGGATTGCTGGGGAGTGCCGCCATTTCGGCGTAATCAATCAGGAAGCCGCCGACTTGTATTTCGGCGGTCGGCCACTGGGCGCCGCACTTATCGATAACATCGCCGTCCGCACTGAGATCATCGGCGTAGTCAGGTCCCAGCCGCTCGGCACCTTTGAACAACATGCCGAACCTACAATCTACGTTCCAATATGGCAGGAACATCCAGGCCGGATGACGCTCCTCGTTCGATCGTCCGGGTGGAACAACCAGATTATGGAGCAACTGCGCGGCAGGATAGCATCCGTTCCTGGAAATGATCCGGCTTCCCCTGTGATTACCACCCTGGATACGCGCTTAGTCGAATCCGGGTTCGCTCCGCTGCGTATTGCAAGACTCATCTTTGCAACGTCGACCCTGACGGCGCTCGTGCTGAGCATCTTCGGCCTGCTCGGCATTCAGAGCGACACCGAACGCCAGCGGCGTCGCGAACTCGCTGTTCGAATCGCGCTCGGCGCGCAGCGTCGCCACATTTTCTTCCTGGCCATCAAAGAAATTGGGAGACTCGCGTTCGCTGGCATTCTGATCGGCACACTTATATCAGGGGCCGCCCTGCGGGCCTTCACCAAAGAACTGTCCTCGATCGGCTCGCCCCCATTTCATGTCTGGCTTCTCGCACCGATTCTATCCATGCTGATGTTAGTCATGACCGCAACGGTTGCCGGATACCGGGCCATGTCTGGAGAACCTCAGACAGTCATGCGCGAAGACGGATGAACAATTCCGGACCGGATTCAGACCCGGTACCACGACAACGGCGCAGCCACCTATTCATAACGAAGAGCGACCATTGGATCGATCCGTGTCGCGCGTCGTCCCGGCAGCCAGCAGGCCATCAGGATGACAAGCACCATGAGGCACGGGACGATCGACATAACGATGGGATCGTTGGCGCTCAGCCCAAACAGGAAACTGGCCATGATCCTGCGCAGAAAAAATACGCAGACAACGCCGGCGATCGCTCCAGCGATCGCCAGCCGCACGCCCTGGCGAAGAACAAGGCGCATCACGTCCCGGGAGTTTGCGCCCAGAGCCACGCGAACACCGATCTCCCGCGTGCGCTGCGAGACTGAGAAAGCCATCACTGCGTAGACTCCAACAGCAGCCAATGAAAGCGCCAGGAGCGAAAACACCATGAGGAGCCAGAGGTCGAAATTGCGCAGCGACCCCGCACCAGACAACATCGAATCCATCGTCTTGACGCCATAGACGGGAACGTTCTGACTCACCTTTGCCACGGCC
>DASXGD010000090.1:0-11921 GCA_036489245.1 Occallatibacter sp.
GGAGACCGTCGCATCTCCCTGCACGGTTGCGAGGCGTTGATATCCCCACGCCAGCTCTCGCTGCAGTTCGGAATCGCCGTCGGCATCTTTGGCTACACGGTCAAGGTATTGAACCGCGCGGTCCAGCAGCAGATTTCGCGCGGGGGTGGTTCCGGGTATGTCTTCGAGCGCGTCATGAATTTCGAAGATGAGCGAATTCGAAAACTGACGGACATCCTCGAAGCGCTTCTGGGCACGTGCGCGTTCGGTGCGGGCAATGCGCGCCTGCCGCTCGGTGGCCGCGATTCCAGCCACCAGGGCCAGCATCACCAGGGCGGTGGCGGCGACCACGACGCGATGACGAGCGATAAACTTTCCGGCGGCATAGCTCCACGAGCCCTTTGCGGACAGGACAGGAAGACCATTAAGGTGGCGGGTGACGTCGTCGGCCAGTTGCTGCACCGATCCGTAGCGCCGCTCCGGCTCCTTTCGCAGCGCCATCATCAGGATGCTGTCGACGTCACCGGCAAGGCGGCGGCGCAGCTTTGCGGGCGTGGTTTCATGATCGCTTACGATTTCCTCCGATCGAATCGCCGATGGGCCCGGGCTCTCTTCGACTCGAATCGGGGACATGACCGCGGTGCTGGGCCGCTGCGGATCGGTGTCTGTGATTGCGTGAGACCAGCTGTGCGGCGTTTTGGAAGCGATCCGGTAAGGAGACCGGCCGGTGAGGAGCTGGTAAAGAACGACTCCCAACGAGTACACGTCGGTGGCAGTGGTGATGGTCTCCCCGCGAATCTGCTCCGGACTTGCGTATTCCGGGGTCATGGGACGGGCCACCGTCGTTTCCGAATCGCCGGACGGGTCGAGGATTTTCGCGATTCCGAAATCGAGCAGTTTGGGCAGGCCATCGCCGGTGACGAGAATGTTGCCGGGCTTGATATCGCGATGAATCACCAGGCGCTGATGCGCGTGCTGCACGGCGCCGCACACTTCGAGAAACAGCCGGAGCCTGTCGCTGACCGAGAGGCGGCGGGCCTGGCACCAGGCGTCGATGCGCTCTCCCTCGATGAGTTCCATCACCAGGTAAGGCACCCCATCGGGAGTTGTTCCGCCGTCGAGGAGACGGGCAATGTTGGGATGAGTCAGCGTGGCCAGGATCTGGCGTTCGTGCAGAAAGCGCTCGACGATGAAGGCCGAACCCATGCCCACGCGGACGAGCTTGATGGCCACCTGCTGGTCGAATTGTCCGTCAATGCGAGCGGCGCGGTAGACCTCGCCCATGCCGCCGCGGCCAATCTCGGCAACAATCTGGTAGGGGCCGAGGCGGCGCCCGATGCGCGTCTGCGAAGGATCGCTGTCCTCCGGCGCCTGCATGAGATCGGCTGCCGGCCGGTCCATGAATGCGCTTCCCGCCTCGGATGCGGCCTTCAACAGCGAATCGACTTCGCGGCGAAGTTCGGGATCCCCGGCGCACGCCTGGGCGAGGTAGGGCTCACGCTCGAATGCGTTCAGCAGTTCGGCATGCTCGAAGACGTTCCGGATCTGTTGCCAGCGTTCAGGGGTCATGCGGAAGATGTCCGGTCCAATTCGCGGAATAGCCACACGCGGGCTGTATTCCAGTCGCGCTTCACGGTTGATTCCGAGATGCCCAGCACCTCCGCCGTGTCTCCGATCGACAGCCCGGAGAAAAATCTCAGTTCAACGACACGGCTTTGTTGAGGATCGATCCTGGCGAGATCTTTCAAAGCATCGTCGAGGGCGACAATGTCGAGACCGGGGCTTTGGCCAGGCACGTCAACGCTGTCAATGGCGAGCTTGATCGCGTCGCCGCCGCGCTTGCCTGCATTGCGGCTGCGCGCGTACTCCACCAGGATCTGGCGCATCAGGTGGGCGGCAATTGCGAAGAAGTGAGCGCGATCTTCCCACTGCGGCAGGGCGTTGCCGGTGAGGCGCACAAACGCTTCGTGCACGAGGGCGGTGCTTTGCAGGGTGTGGCCGGGACGCTCGCGGCGCAGATAACGATGCGCGAGGCGGCGCATTTCGTCGTAGACCAGCGGCATCAGCGCTTGCAGCGCGTCTCCGTCACCGGAACGCCATCGGACGAGTAACTCAGTAACTGGGGTAGCAATAGGTTCGAGCAAGGCATGACTCCGGTTCCGGCCCCGGGAGACAACCTGAATGGTGGGCAGGATACACGGCTTGATGTGCATAGTCAAAAGAAAGCTATGCGCCTGCAAAAGCAAAATTGGCCCGAAAATATTTTTATCTGAGGTGAACCAATCGGCCGGGTGTTTTTCACATTAGCTGGTAGACGGGAACCAGAATGCTCCCAGCACGCACGGTGGCAGGCTGTTCCCCGTCGAACCGGCGAGTAAGCGCCCGACCCAGATTTACCGCGCCGACGGTCGTGCTTTTTTCCGCGAAAACCCCAATTCGCATACAGGAGAAAAGCAATGATCGACCGCAAAATGTTTCGCCCTCTGATGCTTGCCCTGGTTTTGAGCGCATGTGCGGCTCTCGCCGAGGCACAGTATTCCGCAATCTACACCTTCAACAGCAGCTACGACGGGTGCTGCGCCTACTACGCAGACCTGCTGGCCCAGGGAATCGACGGAAATCTTCACGGGACGATGCCGGTGGGCACCCACGTTGCGTTCTACGGTTCGTGGTTCGATTACACCATTGGCGGCGGAGTCGCCATCCATGGATTGAATTCGTACACGCAACCGGAGAATCCATACGCAGGACTGACGCTGGGAATCGACGGGAATTACTACGGGGCCTCGATCCACGGCGGTGCGAACAACGGTAACGGATCAACCTACGGTGCTCTGTTCAAAATATCGAATGGCGTGATGACCACGGTCTACCAGTTTACCGGCGGAACGAACGGCGGCTACCCGTATGCGCCTCCCGTTCAAGCTCCCGATGGCAACCTCTATGGAGTGACCAACGAGCCCGGGGCTACCGGGTACGTTTACCAGGTAGTGATGTCTGCGAGCACGGGTACGGGCACACTGGGCTGGGTGCACCCCCTGCCGTCCGGATCGAGGGCGCCGCTGATACTGGCCAACGACGGGAATTTCTACGGCACGACTCCGTATGGGGGTTTCACCATCAACGGGGTGGCGCCGCTCAACAACAGCGGCGGAACGATCTTCCAGGTAACGCTCGGCGGAGCTTTGACGGGGATCTATAACGTCAACTCCGGGTCTTCAAACAACGGCGGCTATGGCGATGGGGGGCAGCCCTGGGGCGCCGTGATGCAAGCCAGTGACGGCAACCTCTACGGCACGACCAGCAATGGAGGTTCGCACGAGGACGGCGTGGTTTATAAAGTCGCCCTGAACGGCACCGGGTACACCGTCATCCACAACTTCCAGGACTCGGATGGATCTGCGCCGACGGGAGGACTGATGCAGGGCAGCGATGGATTCCTCTACGGCCTTGCCACATCGAAAGGCGCCGTGACGCAATACTACGGACCGGGCGGTAATCCGTTGTTTACGCCCATGGGTTCGCTGTTCAAGGTGGCGACTACGGGCGCAAACTTCAGCCGGCTGTACACCTTCGAAGGGTACGTCTACAACGGCCAAGGCCCGGGCATGGCACCCTTCTCGACGCCCACGCTTCATACCAACGGCGTGATCTATGGCCTCACGCTGGGCGGCGGATACAACGGCACGGGATCAACCACCTACGGGGCGTACGACGATGGCGGAGAACTGTTCAGCTACAACGCGGGGCTGGCGCCCTTCGTCTCCGTTGTGGGGCAGCGCGCAGCGCGTGCCGGCGACCGGATCAGCCTCATCGGGCAGGGATTCTACAACGCCACCGGCGTAACGTTCGGCGGCGTCGCGGCCACGTGGGGCAAGTTTACGGTGTCAATTTACAGCGACAACTTTATGACCGTCACGGTTCCCACCGGAGCGACGACGGGCTGGGTCACGGTGCAGGAAGCGGGCGGAAGCAATCTCTCCACCCTGTACAACTTCACCATCGTTTGTACGGGTCCTTTGTGCCTGCGCCATATTTGACAGCGTAACCGCAGCGGGAACAGCGCGCCCGGGCCATCGAAGGATGCCGGCCCGGGTGCGCAAGCAATCACGCCGGCTCCTGTTTCGTCCCCGGAGGATGCGGACCAGGTTCCACCCGAGCGCCATTGGAGATAGAGTATCTTCATAAAAGCCTGTGGTTCATTCCATTTGCCAGGCGGGGGCCGGCTTGGGCGCGCGCGATTCCGAAGACATCACCGAGCTGCTGGAAGCATGGGGCGAAGGCGACGAGGCGGCTTTCGAACGGCTGGTTCCGCTGGTGTATGGGGAGCTGCGGCGAATGGCCCGGCGGCACATGTACCGCGAGTCGGAAGGCCACCTGCTGCAGACCACCGCGCTGGTGCACGAAGCTTACCTGAAACTGGTTTCGCAGAAGAATGCCAAGTGGCAAAGCCGCGCCCACTTCTTCGCGGTATCGAGCCAGCAGATGCGCCGGATCCTGGTGGACGCGGCGCGATCGAAGCTGCGGCAGAAGCGCGGCGCCGACGCCCCGGTCGTCTCGCTCGAAGACGCTCCTGAACTTTCGGTCAGCCGGGCGGCGGAGTTTGTCGCTCTCGATGATGCGCTGCAACAGCTGGCGCAACTCGATCCGCGCCGCGCACGCGTGGTGGAAATGCGCTACTTCGGCGGGATGAGCATGGAGGAGACGGCGGCGGCGCTGAAGGTTTCAGAGGAGACGGTGGCCCGCGACTGGAAAGCAGCCAGGGCGTGGCTTTTCACCGAACTCGACAAGTCTGGGAATCCCGGCAAAGTGGACCTGATCAAATGAACCAGGAGCGCTATCAGCAGATCGATGCGCTGGTGGAAGCTGCATTGCAGATGGATGGCACGCGGCGGCTGGATTTTTTGCAGCGCGCCTGTGGAAGCGATCAGGATTTGCTGGAACGCGTGTCCGCACTGCTCAAGGGCCATGAAACGGCGGAAGACTTTCTGGAGAAACCGGCCTTCGAAGCGTGGGCCCGGGACGTGGCGGAAGCCAACTCGACGCGAACGCTGGAGGGGCGCCAGGTTGGCCGATACCGGGTTTTGTCGCATCTTGGGGCGGGCGGCATCGGCGAGGTGTGGCTGGCCAGGGACACGGAACTCAGCCGCGAAGTGGCGCTCAAATTTCTTTCGCCCGAGCTGGCCGGCGATTCCGATCAGACGCGGAGGTTTCGCCGCGAGGCGCGGGCGGCTTCATCGCTGAATCATCCCAACCTGGTGACGATCTTCGATATCGGAGAATTTGAAGGACAGCAATTCATCGCCCAGGAGTATGTGCCCGGCAAAACCGTGCGGGAAGTTCTCGCCGGCGGGCCGTTCAGCACAGAAACGGCCGCGCAGGTTGCGGCGCAGATTGCGGGAGGGCTGCAGGCGGCACACGCGGCGGGAGTGATTCACCGCGATATCAAGCCGGAGAACATCATGATCCGGCCGGACGGGGTGGTGAAGGTTCTGGATTTCGGCATCGCGCGTCTTCTCGAAGATGCGAAGGCAGGCAACCAGAAGCCGTCGACGGGGCTGACGCGGGCGGGCATCATTGTTGGCACGGCGCGATACATGTCTCCCGAGCAGGCTCGCGGCCTGCCGGTGGATGGACGCAGCGACTTATTCAGCCTGGGCGTGGTGTTGTACGAAATGGTGACCGGCGCCGCGCCGTTTTCGGGTGCGACGCCTTCGGACATACTGGCCGCAATCCTGACCCATGAGCCCGCGCCTTTGTCGCGCAGTTCGCGCAACGTTCCGAGTGAGTTCGACCGCGTGATACGCCGTTGCCTGGCCAAGGACCCGGCGGCCCGCTATCCATCCGCGCAAGCGCTCGAACAAGACCTGAGACGGATGGCCGTGCAGCCCAAAGCCAGCCGGTCGAACGTGGTGCCGCTGACGATCGCTGCGTCGCTGGTGGTGGTCCTGGCAGTGCTGTTTGCCGTGCTGCTGCGAACGAGGCAGGGGCCCCGGCCGGTCTCTGATTCGATGCGCCTGGTTCGGCTTTCCATTCGCGGCGAGCCTTCCGACATCACCATCTCCCGAGACGGGAAACTGCTCGCATACGTGCTGCACGACGGCAATCACGACAGCGTATGGACCCGCGACATTTCCGGATCGAATGAACGCTCGATCGTTCGAGCCGCGGAGGGAGAAGTATCCGGAGTCATGTTGTCGCCCGATAACGCATGGCTGGACTATCGGCAGATCGGGAGCGATGGTCTCGGGGATCTGTTCCGCGTGTCTCTCCAAGGCGGAACCCCGGAACGCATCATCAGCGATGTAGCCGGAGCCGCCGCGTTTTCGCCGGATGGCAAGCGGATCGCCTTCTTTCGCGTGAAGGCGTCCACCTGGGAGGCGTCGCTGATGGTGAGCGGCGCCGACGGAAGCGGCGAATTTGCGCTCGAGACCGTGCACCGGCCAAAGTTCCTCGATGAGCGGGGCATCGCCTGGTCGCCGGATGGGGAAGCCATCGCATATTTCGCCGGAGACTCCGCCTCCGACCCGGCTTTGGCCTTCCACCTGGTTGAGGTCAGCCTGCGCCATCCCGGCGAGCACATCCTCACGCCACAACTTTGGTGGCCGCGGGGACTGGCCTGGGCAGCGAGTGGAAATGTGCTGATCGTGAACGCGGCAACTCCGAATGATTTGCAACAGATATGGATGGTGCGCCATGACAGCGGGGAGATCACGCGGCTGACCAACGATCTCGCGAACTATAGCCGCGTGTCAGTTACCGATGATGGCAAGTCCATCGTTTCTGTTCAGAGCGAAAGCTCCGTGACGATGTGGGCAACGCCCGCCAACGATAACGCGCATTTCACGCAAATCGGCAACTCGCAGTTCCCTTCTCTTCGGGTTGCAGTCGGATGGGCTCCCGACGGCGGGATCGTTTACAACGACGCTGCAGACGGGTTTCGCAATATCTGGCGGATGGATGCAGACGGCGCCAACGCGCGGCAGCTTACCCAGTCGCCCACGGACAAGGACGAACTGGTTGTCACGCGCGATGGGCGATACATCGTGTACCAGCAGGACCCGCATATCTGGCGCGTAAAAAGCGACGGCACGGAGCCGGTCCAGTTGACCCATGGACGACTGGATGTCCATCCCGACGTGAGTCCGGATGGAAAGAGTGTTTATTATGCCTCGTTCGCGGACTGGACGCCGGGCATTGGGGGAGAACCAACCCTGTGGCGAGTATCGATCGACGGCGGAGAACCGACCCAGATCTCCCGCCAGCCGAGCTCCATTCCCACCATATCGCCGGATGGCAAACAGATCGGCTGCATCCATTTTCCCGGCAAGGATCCGCGATTTTCGAGTGCGCTGCTTGCGGTGACCAAGGCAGATGGCGCCGGGGGATTCACCATCTTTCAACAAACGCCGGGTGGTGGAACTACGCTTGCCTGGAGCCCTGACGGAACTGCGATTGATTTCGTCATGAGCGCAAAGGGCGTTCAGAATATCTGGCGCCAGCCTCTCAATGGAGGACCGCCCGTGCAGATCACCCACTTCGAGCGCAACGATGTGATCCATTTCTCCCGATCCCGGGATGGCCGTCTTCTCTGCACGCGGGGCAACGCGACGCGCACGCCGATCATGATTCAGAATTTTCGTTGAGTTCCGAATTAAATGGTTGGCTATCGAGAGATCTCGGCAACGGCGGGAGGTTGGGGAGCCGCGATCATATTTACAGAAGCGTCACCGCCGACGAGGCCGGGGCTCGTGGCGTGGAGCGTGAATGCACCGTGTCCAGCCAACTCACTCTGCACGATGACCTGGGCCAACCCGCGATAGGTGCTGTGCCGGCTCCCTTTCTCGGGTTCATGGTTGGTTGGATCTCCATTGTTCAAGCCGATGATGGTTGCCGGACCGCTGACCGAGAAAGTCACGGGGAGGTCCGCAGTGGGCACGACGCGACCCTCTGAATCGACGATCTGCACCGTGATCGGCTGCGCGTCATTCCCGTCTCCGGTCATGTTGTCGCGATCGGGAATAAGGCGGATGGCCGCGGGGGCGCCGGTTGTCGCGACAGCGAAGCGGGCCACTTCGTTGCCGCCACTGCTTGCCCGCGCCTCCAGGGTGCCGGACTCGTAAGGTACGTCGAAGGTCACCATCTGATATGGATCGACAGGCTTCTCGCTTGCCGGCTTGCCGTTCAGGAAGAGTGCGACGCGGCCGGCGTTGGTGGCCACCATGACCTTGATGGGCTTGCCCTCGCTTCCTGCCCAGTTCCAGTGCGGGATCACGTGCAGGATGGGACGGCTTTTGATCCACTGTGCCTGGTGAATCCAGTATGCAGTCTTGGGAAACCCGCACAGATCCATGATGCCGAACGATGATCCGGCGGCAGGCCACGAGAGCGGCTGCGGTTCACCGCGATAATCGAAGCCGGTCCACACCATCGTTCCGAAGACGAACTTCCGCTGGTCGACTTGCTTCCATGCGTCGCGATGCGAGAGGCCCCACGGTTCCACCTGATCGTCATACGAGTCGAGGAGCATGGCGGTTTTGTCCGTGACGTATTGATCGCGGGTCATGACGGTGGAGGTGTCTTCGGAACTGAAGATCGGCCTGGTGGGATTGGCCTTGTGGTACGCGTCGAAGTCGCGATAGACATAATTGAAGCCGGCCACATCGGCGGCCTGCGAAGCGTTGACGGGACTGAGAACAGAGCCGCTCTGCGCCGCAGTAACGGGGCGCGTGGTGTCGAACTGCTTGACGGACGCGCTCATTCTGCGCACCAGTTCAAAACCCATCTCGGTGCCCTGGGACGGCTCCTCATTGAAGACCGACCACATGATGACGCTGGGGTGATTGCGGTCGCGACGAACTAGCCAGTCGAGCTGCCTCAAGTGCTCGGGGCTGGCGCCGAAGTTGCGATTTTCATCCATCACCAGCATGCCAAGACGATCGGCAGCGTCGAGGAACTCCCCCGCCGGGGCGTTGTGGGCACATCGATATGCGTTCGAACCCATTTCTTTGAGGCGGCGGATGCGGAAATCCCACAACGAGTCGGGAACCGCGACGCCGACTCCGGCATGATCCTGATGGTTCGCGGTGCCCAACAGCTTCATCGGCTGATCATTGAGAAAGAAGCCCTGGTCGGGATCGAAACGGATGGTGCGAAATCCGTTGCGGATCGTAACCTCATCCAAAACGACGCCGTCGCGCTTGACGACTGTGCGCACGGTGTACAGGGTGGGCTGATCGACAGACCAGAGCCGGGGCGAATGCACGGAGAGTGAAAACTTCGCAATCGACTCCGCAAGCGGCTGCACGGTGGCCTCTGTATGGCCTGTCGTCACGGCTTTGCCGTCGGGGTCGATCAACGTCGATTCGACCTCAACCGTCGATGCCTTCTGCTCGGTGGAGTAGAGCGTGGCCTCGACCGGGATGACCCAACTGCCGTCCGCATTCCTGACCGGATTGGCGAAGACACCGTCGGTCACGATGTGCAGAGGGCTTCGTTTGACCAGCCAGGTGTGACGATAGATGCCTGCGCCTTCGTACCACCAGCCCTCCATCGCATCGGCGTCGACGCGCACGCTGATTACGTTGAGCTCACTGCCGAACTTTGCAACCGGCGTGATGTCGATGTAGATGGAGTTGTAACCCGACCAGTTTCGCGCGGACAGGACGCCGTTGATCCAGATGGTGGAGTGGGTCGCGACGCCGTCAAGCTGGATCTCGAGGTGCTTGCCGTGGTCGCCCGGGTCGAGCCGGAAATGCCTGCGATACCAACCGATGCCGCGCTGCCGATAACCCTGGGAAATGTTGGCATCCTTGTCGAACGGCTGCTCGACGGCCCAATCATGGGGCAGGTTCACGCGTTTCCACGAGGAGTCGTCGTATTCCGGCGATGCCGCGCCGGAGGAACTTCCAGCCTTGGCGTTGTTGTAGGAAGCCTGATGGCCGGTAATCAACGGAAATGGAATGTCGCCTTCGTGGAAGAGCCATCCGCGATCGAGCGACAAGCGCTCTCGAACGGGACTTGCGGCCTGCGTTGAATTCTGTGCGGGGGCCGCGGTCGCCGGGAATAGCGGCAGGATGAACAGGAAACACAGCAGAGGGAGAGCGCGCGAGAACGATCTGTCGTGGTTCGATGCCATGGGATGGTCTCTCAACACACCTGAACAAACGGAATCTCGAGCAGCCGCGCGAGTTTGCTCAACTTCCCTGCCAGGTGTCCAACGCCGATAGCACAGTGATGCGCAGGCCCCTGGGCGTTCCACGCTTCCATGAAACCCTTGGCGCCAATCGGAAACCGGTAGTGGCTGTTGGTATTGCCGATGTGCAGCACCTCGCCGGGGACGCTTTCGGCGTGCGCCGCAAGGAGCTTGAATCCGTGGGCCGCGTCCTCGACGACCGAGAGCAGCGTCACGGGCCCATGTTTCACGGACATCTCCACCGACAGCCCGCGGCCCACCTTGCCGTGATAGACCTCGAGCGGGCGCACCTTGGTTTTGCTTTCGGCGATCGCGATGTGCCCCGGCCCATCATGGCCCATCAGCACGTGATCCGCTTTGAGGTCGAGCGCATAGTACTCGGTGAAAGATCCGCCCGCACCGAGGCAATCCATGATCTTCATGGCGAGAACGTTTTTAACTTCGTACTCGCCGGCTACGGGAATTCCCCGGGCAGTCAACAACGACGTTCCCAGGATGATGGAGCTCAACGTATCTTCATTGGCCGGCACTCCCGAACCCATGTAGTAGTAGGCGAGCGACTGCAAATCGTGCGCGGCCACAAACCTGTCGAGGGCCACCGATGTACGCGCCGCGCGCTCCAGTTCCTCCGGCGCGCAATCGGGCTGCACATCGAAATGGTTGCGGAAGTCGGCGACGCGCGCTTTGACTTCCTCTGCGCGCACGGCCTCGCGCAGGGCGCTGAGTTCGTCCACCTCAAGGTGCTCGATGTGGGAGCCGAACGTGATTGCCACCTGCGTCACGTCGGTCTGGATATCGAGCATCCCGCTGTAATAGTGGCCCATGAGGCCGAGCCGGTTGTCTGCCAGCGCCTTCTTCACGCGGGCGGAGGCAATCCAATCGTCGATCTCCGCCCATACTTCGCCCTCGCCCAACACTCCCGTCACCTGGTGAAAGGGGATGCCCGCACGCGCCAGGACGTTCGAGATCTCCGGCACCGGGCACGCGGAGCAATAGGCCAGCCACTCGCCGGTCATCGCGGTGCGGTTGGGCAGGCGATTGAACGCGTCGTAGTCGATGGCCGCATCGGGCTGCAGGTTGAGCACAAGTACCGGAACGCGGGCTCGCTGCACCATGGGCAGCACGGTGCTCGAGAGCGCGTATGTGGTGACATAAATGACAAGAAGGTCGACGTCGGCCTGGCGGCAGGCATGCCCGGCCGCTCTTCCGCGCTGCGGAGTATCGACCATGCCGAGGTGTTCGACGACTGCGCCCGCCTTTTCGAGCCGATCTCCGACCTGGCGCACGTAGCCTTCCAGGCGCGCGTGCAAGCCGTCGAACTGCGGCCAGTACGCGTCCAGCCCGATGCCGCACAAGCCTACCCGCAAATCCGTTCGCGCCATCAATCACTCCGCCGGTTTGTGAATGACCCTAATCCTATCCGCGATCTATTGGACGCTGAGCACGGTGACGGCAAATGGAGCCAGCTTGAAGTTGGCGCCCTCGGCTTTGCCGGCACGAGGCGCCTCGTCTCCTGTTGCCTCATCCACCGTGAGTGAGGAAGCGTTCTGCAGTTCCGGACTCAGGGTAACGGTTTTCTCATGGTTGGTCCTGTTTACCAGCAGAACTATCTTGCCCTGCGGCGTTATAAAGCCCTGAACCGTCACGTCGGATGGGTCGCCCTCCTTGGATGGTTTCTCCGCCACCATTTTGTCGCCGGGATGGAAGTTATCCTTGAGAAGCTTGAGCACCCAGTAGCGGGCATTGG
>DASXGD010000108.1:0-8731 GCA_036489245.1 Occallatibacter sp.
GCCCTGTTCGGTCCGCTTGCCGGCTGGCTTTGCGACCGCTTCCCGCGCAAGACTCTCATCCTCGGAGCGCTCCTCTTCTGGTCTGTCGTAACTGGCGCCACGGCCTTCTCGCGCAGTTACTGGCAACTCATCCTTTGCCGCTCCCTCGGGGGACTGGGCGAGGCGTTTTACTTTCCCGCGTCCATGTCTCTCATGAGCGATTACCACCGCGAAACCCGCTCCCGCGCCATGTCGATTCACCAATCCAGTGTCTACGCCGGGACCATCGCGGGAGGCACGGTCTCGGGTGCGGTCGGGCAATATTATGGCTGGCGATCGAGCTTCACTTTGTTTGGTGCGCTCGGCATCCTGCTCGCCCTGTCATTGTGGGCTTTGCTCCGCGAGCCGGTGAGGGGAATGTCCGAACAACCTTCCCATCCCGCACATGTTCCCCCCGCGAAGATGAACTCGCGGGCGAGCCTCTTCGACGCCCTTAAAGAACTCTTCGCCAATCGCGTGGTCCTCCTTCTCATCGCAGTCTTTATGGGGGCAAACTTTGTTGCCGTCGTCTTCCTTGCCTGGATGCCATCGTTTCTCTATCAGAAATTCCACATGAGCCTGTCCATGGCTGGATTCAGCGCAACCGCCTATCTCCAGATCGCCTCGGTACTGGGTGTCCTCTCAGGGGGATTCCTCGCAGATGCGGCGGCCAAACGCGGCGGAAAGTGGCAGCGCGAAGGACGCGTCTTGATCCAGGCCCTGGGCCTGCTCTGCGGAACGCCTTTCCTCTTTCTTACCGGCTGGACCATCTCGGTTCCGCTGCTGATTTTTGGCATGATCGGCTTTGGCTTCTTCAAGGGAATGTATGACGCCAACATCTTTGCCTCCCTCCATGACGTCGTAACGGTTGAGCAACGCGGTGTTGCCGTCGGAGTCATGAATTCTCTCGCATGGCTTGGTGGTGGTGTAGCGCCGATCGCGATTGCCGTGGCCGCAGGTCGTTATGGGATGAGCGCCGCTATCAGCGCCACCGCGGCTATCTACCTGCTCATCGGTCTGCTTATGCTGTGGGAAGCGACGCGCACCGCATGCGCCCCCGGGACAACTCCGGCCTAGGAGCCAAATTCCATGACCTCTGACTCGCTTGCCATCCTTCAACGCCGCGACTTCCTGAAGCTCGCCGGCGCGGCTTCAGTCTATGGCCTGTCGCGAAGCACTGCGGGTGCCTCCCTGCGCCGCATTGCTATCCTCATCGATGCGCGCGATGCGACCGCATCCTCAATTCCCGTGCGGCGCGCCGCAGAACAGCTTCGCAAGGACTCTGCGGCTAGAGGATGGACGTGCGCGCTTGTTCAGTCTGCAGACCAGGCGGCGGGATCGGATATGTGGATCGTTGTCGCACCGCGAAATTCGCCTTTGGCGGGCTGGTTTCCTGCGTCGTCCGCCAACTCGTCCAATGCCGACAGCACGTTTCTCGCATCCGGACGCCTGGGCCAGGCGCCCGCGCTCCTGGTCTCCGGGATCGGCGCGCGCGGTTATGTCTATGGACTCCTCGAAGTCGCCGAGCGCGTGCGGTTCGCCTCCGATCCCGAAGCCGGATTCCAGTTTGCAGAAACAATGGTCGAAGAGCCCGCAAACCAGGTGCGGGCCGTCAGCCGTTACTTCTGTAGCGAGCTCGAAGACAAGCCGTGGTATTACGGCAAGGACTTCTGGCGTGAATATCTTGATGTCCTCATCGCCAGCCGGTTCAATCGATTCACGCTTGCCTATGGGCTCGAATACGATTTTCCCCGCGGGGTCACCGACGATTATCTCCACTTCCCCTATCCCTACCTTGTTGAAGTTCCGGGATACAGCCAGGTCCAGGTGTTGCAATTGGCCTCACCCGAAGGAAAGAGGCTCGCTTCGCCTGTTCCTTTGCCTGCAAGTGAACGGGAAAAGAATATGGAAATGCTGCGCTTCGTTGCTGCGGAGGCCGGGGCGCGCGGTCTGCATTTCCAGTTGGGTATCTGGACGCATGCCTACGAATGGACTGCAAGCCCCAATGCCTATCACCACATTGATGGGTTGACTCCCGAGTCGCATGCAGCCTACTGCCGCGATGCGCTCGCAATTCTGCTCAGAGAGTGCCCGCAGATCGGGGGACTCACCATGCGAGTTCACGGGGAGAGCGGCATTCCCGAAGGGAGTTACCAATTTTGGGCCACCCTTTTCCAGGCGATTTCCGGATGTGGGCGCACCATCGAAATCGACATGCACGCCAAAGGCGTGAACCAGACCATGGTCGATATCGCTTCCGCCACGGGTATGCCGGTTAAGCTGGGCGCAAAATATTCAGCCGAACATCAGAGCCTGGGTTACAACCAGGCCGACATACGCGCCCTTGAGATCCCCAAGCCCGATCACGTAGAAAGCGGGCCCTTCAGCCTGAGCGGCGGAGCCCGCCTTTTCACTCGCTATGGATATGCGGACTTCTTTCAGCAAGGCAGCAAATCGCAACTGCTCTTTCGGCTGTGGCCCGGCTCGCAGCGGCACTTGCTTTCGGGCGATCCCGAATTGTGCGCAGCCTATGCGCGTACCTCTCACTTCTGCGGGGCCGCCGGAATCGACTTGATGGAACCTTTGACGTTCAAAGGGCGCGAGGGCTCCGGACATCCGGGCGGGCGCTGTGCTTACTCGGATCAATCCCTCAATCCAAAAACCGACTGGGAAAAGTTCGAATACTACTACCGTCTCTGGGGACGGCACCTCTACGACCCGGACGTGAACCCTGAGGTTTGGCGCCGGTACTTGCGCCGCGACTTCGGACCGGACGCCGAGGCCGTCGAAACCGCACTCGCCAATGCCAGCCGTCTTCTTCCGCTGGTGACGTCTGCCCATCTTCCCTCGGCTTCAAACCACGCTTTCTGGCCCGAAATAAACACCAACATGCCCATCGTGCTCGGCAGCGAACTTTCCCCCTATGGCGATACGCCAAGTCCTAAATGCTTCGCCACCGTGAGTCCTCTCGATCCGCAGATGTTTTCGACTGTCTCGGATTACGTGCACGATTTGCTGGCCGGGAAACTTGATCCGAAGTATTCTCCCATCGAAGTAGCGCAGTGGCTTGAAGCGTTTGCGGGAGCGTCGGGCGAAGCGCTCGCCAACGCCCGAATCAAAGCCGCGGCGCCCGCCTCGGCGGCATTCCGCCGCATCGAAGAGGACGTCCTCATTCAAAATGGCCTGGGACTCTTCTTCGCTGCAAAACTCCGCAGCGGCGTGTTCTTTGAAATCTTCAACCAAAGCGGAAATCGTGAGGCCGGCAGGCTCGCTGTGACTCAATATCAGGCCGCTCGCCAGGCATGGGTGAAAATGGCTGAACGGGCTCGAAACATATACATGCCAGACATCTCGTATGGCGACGTGCCCATGCGTCGCGGCCATTGGACCGACCGCCTCGCGCAGATCGACGAAGATATCGCGGCCATGCAAAAGGCGATCGACGCCGCACCGGATTCGACAGCGCCAGCGGCTGCAGAGCGTGCGTTGAAGGTCGCCGGCTCCGTTCAGAACCGACCTTATTCGAATTGCAGGCACGCAGCGCCGGCGAGCTTTCACTCAGGTCAGCCGCTCTCACTCTGGCTTGCCGCTTCCACCTCGAGCGAGCATGATCCGCAAATTATGGTGCGACTCAATTACCGCCACGTGAATCAGGGCGAGCGGTGGCGATTCGTTGACATGCAATGGGCCGATGGCGGGTATCGGGCCGCGATCCCCGATGAATATACTGAATCACCGTTTCCACTGCAGTACTATTTTGAACTTCGCCGCGAGAACGAAGCGGCCTGGCTTTATCCCGGCTTCAACGCAACCCTCTCGAATCAGCCGTACTACGCGGTTTGGGAGCGGAAATCCTAGGGTATGTCTTCTGAGCGCACCGGATTGAACATCCTTTGGACGTTAGTGGCAAACTTGTTTTAAGAGGTCATTCCCATGCCCAACATCATCCCAGTGGAACAGGCAAACCAGGACTCGACTCCGCCGGCGATTGAGATCCGCCCTTTGATGTCCGCTGAGGATGCCACCGCATTCCGCACATTGAACGAAGAGTGGATCACCCGTTATTTCGCGCTGGAGGAGAAAGATATTGAGACGCTCGGGGACCCGCAAAACACGATTCTTCGCAAGGGCGGTCAGATTTTCATGGTCCACCTCGACGCAAAACCCGTCGGATGTGTGGCCTTGATTCCCATCGGCGGCGGCGTCTTTGAATTGTCAAAGATGGCCGTCTCTCCGGAGTGTCGCGGCCAGGGCATCGGCCGGCGCTTGATCGAGTACACCATCCGTCAAGCCAGGATCCTTGGGGCCAGCTCCTTATTTCTGGGCAGCAGCACCAAACTACCGAGCGCCATTCACCTGTACGAATCAGTAGGCTTCCGTCATGTGCATCCGGAATCGCTCCCACCCGTGCCCTATACGCGAGCCGACATCTTCATGCAACTGTCGTTCGATACCGGGAAATGAACCGGCCCTGGGTTCCAGCGGCGCCAGATCGCCAACACGTTCGATTCTGCCCCTCCGCTCACGTTCCACAGAAGGTCTGGGTGACGCACTCCTCGGGGCGCGCCGGGGTTAGATATCGCTCGCGGTCCGGCCTGTCCTCGAATGGATTTGACACCACATCCAGCAATTCCTCGAACGGCTGAAAGTCCTCCCCGGACACGGCGGCATTGAGCGCCGCCTCGACCATGTGGTTTCGCGGAATGAACGCCGGATTCGTCCTCCGCATGGCTGCGCCGCGCTCCTCCCTCGAAAACGGTTCCTCCTCAAGGCGGCGCCTCCATCCAGCAGCCCACCGGTCATATGCGCCCGGGTCGGCAAACAGCGCGCGCACTCCCTCATCCCCGTCGGGACTGGCTGCGGCATCGCACAACCGGCGAAACGTCAACGTGAAGTCAGCGCGGTTTTGGGCCATGCGTTCCAGTAGGTCTTCAACCAAAGCGGCATCACCGGCGTTCTCAGTCGTGAGCCCAAGCTTGCGATTGAAACCAGCACTACGAGCCGCCACGAATCGCGGCTCGAAGGCGGCAAGGGCTTCCTGAGCCGAGGCAATTGCCGCCTCTTCGCTTCCCGCCTCCGCGATCAGAGCCGGCAGCAAAGCCTCGGCGAGTCGCGTCAGGTTCCAAAGCGCGGCGCGAGGCTGATTTCCGTACGCGTAGCGCCCGTGGCGGTCGATAGAGCTGAAGACTGTGGCCGGATCGTATGCTTCCATAAAGGCACACGG
This sequence comes from Occallatibacter sp., assembly GCA_036489245.1. Lineage (GTDB taxonomy): Bacteria > Acidobacteriota > Terriglobia > Terriglobales > Acidobacteriaceae > Telmatobacter. Next base: position 5,243 of record DASXGD010000108.1, read on the forward strand.
ACCGTAATCGATCGTTTCTCCGGACATGGAAGTGTTGTCAGTATTCATCACGCCGTGAATGAAGCCCAGGAGCATCCATTGTGCGATAAGCCGCGCCTGCCGGGCTATCACGCCATCGAGCAGGGCTCGATACGGCTGCCTTGCATCGGCCGCTTCAGGATAATGCCGCGCAATCGCAAAGTCGGCCAGCGCGCGCGTCCCTTCTGCATCGCGCCTGGCAGCAAAATACTCGAACGTTCCCACGCGCAGATGACTTGCCGCTACCCGGGTCAATATTGCTCCAGGCAACGGCGCCTCGCGCCATACCCGCTCCCCCGTGGTCACCGCGGCCAGCGCCCGAGTGGTTGGCACGCCCAGCGCTGCCATGGCCTCGCTCACGATGTACTCGCGCAAGACGGGACCGAGCGCTGCCCGGCCATCGCCTCCACGCGAGAACGGAGTGGGGCCGGAGCCTTTGAGCTGGATATCGTAGCGTACCCCGTCGCGCCCCATCACCTCGCCCAGCAGGATGGCCCGGCCATCGCCGAGTTGAGGCACGAAATGGCCGAACTGGTGGCCGGCATAGGCCTGCGCCAGGGGCTCGCTGCCTGCGGCCACGCGGTTTCCAGCCAGGATCTCCACGCCTTCCGGGCTCGACAGCGCGTCAGCATCCAGTCCCAGGATCAGTGCCAATTCACGATTCACCCGGACGAGCCGCGGCGCCACTACGGGAGTCGGGTCGAGCCGGGCGTAGAAGCGCTCCGGCAGCCTTGCATAGGTGTTTTCGAAGGCAAAGCGGACATCGTGGCGCGCAAGTCCGGAGTCGCCGGGCGGCGCGATCGCGGTAACATCGGGTGAACTCATGATCCATTAGATGGGTGCATGGTGTTTTCTGTCCAGAGCCCTTGCAAGGCACGCCCGTTATGCCGTCTTCAGCCACCCAATCAAAATGCCACGAGCGCTTCCTCGAAAAGGCGAGCCAGTTCCTCAGCTCCGGCCGGGCGCGGCGAGAGCTTGGTAACGCGGTGCTGCGGCAGCGTGCCTTCGACCAGCGCCGGAATATCGGATGATGTATAGCCCAGCGCGCGCAACCCATTGGGCAGCTTCAGCCGCTCAATGAACCAGGTGATCCGGTCCGAGAGCACCTTGCCCGCGTCGGCTGGAAGGGTGCCCGATATGTTGGCGCCGAGAGCTTCGGCGGCTTCAAGGTGCCGCTGCGGATTCGCGCTCGCCGTGAAGCGAAACACCGCGGGAGCGTTCAGTACAACCGAATATCCATGCGGCACCATCGAGTGATCGCCCGGATATCCCGACGCGAAATAGCCTTTCACCATGCCCGACACGGGGTACGACATTCCGTGGGGCAGGTGCACCCCGGCGTTACCGAATCCGATGCCGGCATAGGAGGAAGCCAGGATCATGTTGGCGCGGGCTTCGTCATCAGAAGGATCCTCAACCGCACGCACCAGGTATCGGGCAACCATGCGCATGGCCTGGATCGACCACACATCGCTGATGGGATTCGATCCCTGATACGCGGGTCGCAGCAGCGGGCGATCTGGCAGGGGGCGGTTCGAATACGGCAATGCTGTGTAGGATTCGACGGCGTGGCTGAGCACGTCGAGACCGGTTGCCGCGGCTACTTGTGCGGGCATCGTGCGGGTGTTTTCGGGATCGAGCAATCCGAGTGTCGGCTTGAGCCGCCGGCTGGCGATACCGGTCTTCGCGCCCATCCGGCTCAAATCGAAAATGGACACACCGGTCGTTTCGCTCCCCGTGCCGGCCGTGGTTGGAATGGCGATCAAGGTTTTCAACGGGCCCGGGACCGGCGAGCCCTTACCGATAGGCGGATTCACGTAGTCGAGAAAATCGGCAGGCGGATAGCACGTGTAAAGATTCATGGCCTTGGCCGTATCGATGGTCGAGCCGCCGCCCACCGCGACAATTGCGCCGTAGTCGCTTTGCCCAGCGAACGCGATCGCATCCAGGAACGATTCGTCGCTGGGCTCGATCCGTACGCGGTCGTAAATTATCGATGCGATGCCTTCTGCCTCCAGCGACTCGAGCACCGTCTGCACCGGACGCATGCGCCGAATGGTCGCATCCGTGATTACGAGTGCGTTTCGGACTCCGAGGTCCGCGAGGTCCATCCCCACTTCTCGCGTGACGCCGGCGCCAAACCGCACGTTGGACGCGGCCATTTCGAAGACGATCTCATGAGTCATTGCGAGATTCATTTCCAATCTTGGTTCCCGGGCACAGACGAGTATACCTGCCCCTCTCGAGCCCGGGCATCTTTCGATTCATGTTTCGGGGCGGTCAGGCTGGCGCGCGATCGATTAACATCTCCGCAGAGGAACGCAAAGTCATGGACCAGGCAGAGATGATCGCCAAATGGGATGAGCACATCGGCTATGAGTTTTCGACTCGCGACGTCTCTTCAACCATCGCAACAATGGTCGAAGACGCCTATGTCAACCATGTCCCGGTGATGACCGGCGGTTACGGCCACGCGGCCCTGCGCAGGTTTTACGCGGAAGACTTCATCTCCCTGATGCCCGCCGACACGTCGATCCAACTCATCTCCCGGACCCTCGGCCAGGATCAACTGGTGGACGAGATGATTTTTTCCTTCACTCATACCGAAGAGATGCCCTGGATGCTCCCCGGAGTTCCGCCAACTCATCGCCACGTCGACATTCCTCTTGTGGTAGTTGTCGGTTTTCGCGACGGCAAGCTTGCTCATGAACGCATCTACTGGGACCAGGCTTCGGTGCTGAAACAGATCGGCCTGCTCACAAACTCGTCGCTGCCGGTATTTGGAGCCGAGACCGCGCAGAAGCTCCTGAATCCAGCCATGCCCTGACGTGAGCCTGCGGTTCGGGCACCCATCTTGTTCTTACTTTGTATACTGGCGACACGCTTCGATCGCGCAGCCTGGTTGTCGGCGGATACCAGGCCGTGCGTCGCCGAATCACCAAACGCAGGAGCCACGTGGTCAAACAACAGCTGGTCGCACCCCAGGCCGTCAACTTCCCATCCGATCGCATCCGTTCGCTCTTCCCTCCTCTCCATCAGGAACCAGGCTTGATCTTCTTCGATAACGGCGCCGGCGCGCAGGTACCACAGGGCGTTTTCGACGCGATCCACAATCATCTCTTGCACCGCAATGTGCAGCGCGGCGGACGCTACCCCAGAAGCATGGAGGTCGACGCTACCATCGCGCGCGCCCGCGAAAGCGTCGCCGCCCTGATCAACGCGCGCAATCCCGACGAGATTGCCTTCGGCATGAACGCCACGTCATTCCTGCGTCTGCTCAGCCTGGCGATCGGCCGCACCCTCCAGACGCGCAACGAGATTGTTGTCACGGACCTTGACCACGAAGCCAATATCGCAACCTGGCTGCAGCTTGAGCGCGAAGGGGCCAGGATCGCCTGGTGGAAGATGCGTGAAGATCACAACCTCCACGTGGAAGACCTGGCGCCGCTCCTCAACGCGAAGACCCGCCTT
>DASXGD010000187.1:0-4948 GCA_036489245.1 Occallatibacter sp.
GCAGGCCGATCGCTTTCGCCGCAAGGTTGCCGTAGAGATGGCGCGGGTGTTCTCGCAAGTAGACCTGCTGCTGGTGCCGTCGTTGCGCGACGAGACGCTCACCATCACCAACTTCACCGGTCATCCCGCGCTCACGCTGCGCGCCGGATTTGTGGAAGTGTCGGAAGCGCGCAGCGACTGGGCCCCCGACCCCAAACATCCCCTGCCCAAATTTTCACCGCCGCGCCGCGTTCCGCACGGTGTCACTCTCATTGGCCAGCTGTTTGAAGAGGGTCCTCTGTGCCAGGCAGGCATGGCGCTGGAGGCCGCATTCGGCGTCGCCGGCGAGCGGCCGCCGGGGTTCTGAACTGCCCACTTTCATCCGAATCCGAGAAAGTTCACCGAGCATTTAGCCGGTATGACAAGTGGTTTTCTTGTTCGCAATTTGCTACCTTCTCACTATGCAGGTCACCGTCACCATTCCCGATGAACTCGCCGCTGAGGTCCAGGCACGCGGATTGGCTCTTGATACATACGTCCGGGAGCTCGTAGAGGAAAAACTGACCCGCGAACGAGCGGACGAGGGCCGGCGCCGGAACGCTGTCGAAGCCATGCTGCAATTCGGGCAGAAACACGGCGCAGAACTCGGTGGACTGGACCTCAAGGGCATGGTCCACGAGGGGCACAAGTTCTGATGCCGTTTGTGCTCGACGCTTCCATGACTGTGAGCTGGTGTTTTGCCGACGAGAGCACCCCATATAGGCGCAGCGTTCTCGCATCATTGTCCAATACTTACGCTGAAGTTCCAGCACTATGGACGTTTGAGGTGGCCAACGTATTGGCCGTGAACGAGCGTCGGCGTCGAATTACCCCTGCGATTGCGGATGAGTTTCTGGAAACGCTTGCGGGTCTGGACATTCGTGTAGAGCAGCCGTTTTACGCGCACATCGCGGCGCTGCTGCCATTGGCGCGGCGGTATGGTCTTACCGCTTACGACGCAGCTTATCTTGAGCTGGCAAAAAGGAAGAGTTTGCCTTTGGCGACATTTGACACCGACCTCATCGCGGCAGCCTCACAAGAGGGCGTTGTCCTGGTGAGCCAACCCTAGGCAAATGAATTCCGGACCACTCGATTTCCCCGATAGATTCGGAACGGCGATCTAATCCGCCGCGGGCGCAAGTTCCACGACGTTGTAGCGCGGCGTGATGGCCATCAGTCTCTCTACGTCTTCCACGGTCTGAATGCCGCCCCGCGCCCCGCTCGCCGTGCAATTCAAAGCTGCGGCGGCGCAAGCGAAATCCAGCCGGCGCTCCATCGACCAGCCGCGGAGAAGGCCGTAAATGAACCCCGCGTGGAAGATATCCCCGGCCCCTGTGGTATCGACCACCGGCACGCGATAAGCCGGTTGCAGGTACGACTGCCGCCCATCCCAGGCCAGCACGCCGTCCTGGCCAAGGGTCGCCGCCGTAACTTTGCATCCGTAGCGCATCTGCATGCGGCGCAGCGCTCTTTCGAGGTTGCGCTCCCCAGTTAGCCGCCAGGGAAAGTCGCGGCTCACGATGAGGTAGTCGATGTTGCGAATCAGGTCTTCCACTCCGGGATAAATCTCATCCAGATCGGCGATCACGGGAACCCCGGCTTCGCGGGCCCATCCAGTCGCAACGGTCGCCGCCGCGGTTTCATAGCCATCCACATGCAGCGCCCGCGCATTCACAATCCACGTGCGATCGAGATCGGAAGGCTGCAGCAGCAGGCGTTCGTCGCGCCGGCACAGCACGGTTCGTTCTCCACCGCTGTCGACCACGATCAGGGACTGGGGGCTGGGGGCGCCTTTGACCTCGATGATGCGCGCATCCACGCCGGTGCGCGCAAACTCGCGCCGATGCAGCCGGCCGGCATCGTCGTCGCCCAGCCTGCCCACGTAGCGCGTGCTCAATCCCCAGCATTGGCAAGCCACCACGGTCGAGGCGGCCTGGCCGCCGGGCATCACCGAAGCGGTGCTGTACTCAACCTTGGACCCACGCTCGGGGTAGGTGGAGAGAGGGATCAGGGTGTCGGTGGCGTTCAGCCCGACTCCAACTAAATCCACCCTGGGCGGTGAGGTCATATCTATTTATTGTAACGGGCTGGCGCGGTAACGGGCTCGTCCGGATCTCAGGAGAATCCTGTCTTCCGGTGCAAGGCCCATCCGGAGAGCGCCACCGTCAGCACCATCACTCCGGTGAGAATTGCGACCCAGGCGAAACTCATATTCAGCATAGGTACCCGCGCGTTCAGCCCCAGCCAGATGAACACCCCTATCGCGCAGGCCACGATCACGTAATCCCACCACGAGCGCCCCTCCTCGCCGGGCTCCTCGACGCCACCATAGGCCAGTAGCACCCGCCCGTAGTCCAGCCCGTAGCGGTCGCACTCGCGCACCAGCGATTGGTTGATCGATCCGTGTTCGCGTTCCGTGGCGATGGCCGTGCTGACCGCGAGAGCGCCGAGGATCATCACCACCGAACCCAGCACCACCAGCCACCGGTGCGCCGCATCGGCATGCGCCAGTTCTCCGAACACCAGCGCACCCCAGGCCAATCCCCAAAGCTGGTTGGTGTTGGAAAGAGGAATGCCGCGGCCGATCCCCAGATATTTAGTCGCGAACTGCTGGAAGATGTCGCCAATCACCCAGACGAATCCGCCCAGGAAAAGCCAGAACAGCATGTGCCCCACGGCCGGCGAATGAAAAACCGCGGCCTTCGTTCCTCCATCAAGCGCGAGCACCAGCGCCAGGACCGTGCCCAGTTCCCCGACCGTGAAAATGGTGACAAACGAAAGCGGGTTCATTCCGCTCACGTAGGCCTTGCGATAGGGGATGTACATCGTGCCCCACAAAAGGCTGGCTCCGCCGGCAGCCAGGATGCCGCCCAGCGCGCGGTGGGCGTGCTCATCGCCGCCCTGGATGGTGCTGAACCCCAGCATGATCGCGGCCCCCACGATCGCTAGCGCACCGAGGAGCACCTTGGCGACATTCTTCCCGCTCGCCCCCTTCAGTTCGCCGAAGAGCACCCGTCCCCACAGGATTCCGACCAGCGAATTGGTGTTCCACAACGGAAAAGCGATCGCCAGGCCCACGTCACGGATGGCGAACACGGTAAGCGTATTGGCCACGCCCCACAACATGCCCGCGAGAATCGCATTGGGGATCAGGTGCCTGTTCCGGGCCAGGTCGGCAAACACGCTGCGCGTGCCTTTGACCAGCGTGGGAAGCGACCAGCGCGCGGTGAAAACGCCCGCCACCATGCACAGCGAAATGGCATACGGCGAGAGGCCGGTGTTGACCAGCTTGGTGGGAGCCTCCGCCGCGCCCAGCCACACTCCCGCCGCCAGCCCGCACAGCACGCCGATGCCGTGCATCGACCTGAATTTTCTGCCCGTTGTCGCCGTTGCGCTCATCGCCAGAAGAGTCTCTTCCCTTTCTGCCATGAACCCCTCATCACCACCACAGCGCTGTCATCCTGAGGAGCGCAGCGACCAAGGATCCGCGGTTGTTCTTCATGCTTTCGGGTGGAACACGATCCTCCGGCCTGACGTACACAGCCGCAAAAAGAGCAGCGCCCACAGGACCTCAGTGCAGCGTGATCAGCAGCGCAAGGCCGATACCAAAAACGATGAGCGGAATCAGGAAGTGAATGTCCGTAAGGGTTGCGCGAAGTTTTTCGAGATCGGTCATCAGCAGCGGTCGCTGTGTTCGCCAGGCGACTTGCGCAACCATAAAGATGCGTCGCGGCCGGTGTCAACCCGCTCCATCGCTCCTTAGGGGCGTATCCTCAAGCCGGATCCATATCGAGGCAGAACCGATGGCCCAACTCATCCCCCTCCACGGCGACATCACCAAACTCGACGTCGATGCCATCGTCAACGCAGCCAACACCTCGCTGCTCGGCGGGGGCGGCGTCGACGGCGCCATCCACCGCGCCGCCGGCCCTGAACTCCACGAAGCCTGCCGCAAACTGAACGGCTGCAGAACCGGTGACGCCAAAGCCACCCCCGGCTTCCGCCTTCCGGCCAAATGGGTCTTCCACGCCGTCGGCCCCGTCTGGGACGGAGGAGACGACAACGAAGACGAAGAACTCGCTGCCTGCTACCGCCGCTGTCTTGAACTTGCCTCCGAACACCAGGTCAGCTCGATTGCGTTCCCGGCCATCAGCACCGGCGTCTACGGCTTTCCATCCGACCGCGCCGCCCGCATCGCCGTCGAAACTGTGAAAGCCCACGTCGACGCGAGCGGAGTGGAACTGGTGAACTTCGTGTGTTTTGACAACAAGACGTATTCGATCTACATGGAACTTCTCAAGGCGTAGTGAGATCGGGATCTCGCACCGGAGGTTCCCCCGACTTTTGGTTGGAATAGGTTTCATCCCCGAGTGCGATTGTCGTCATCATGAGCGGTTCGACTCGCTGGGCAAGTCGCGGGTGAAAATGACAGCGGACCATCGAGCCTCCGTGCCCCATCCTTGCGACTTTTTTCGGTCGCAAGGGTGGGAGACCACGAACCCCAACCGCCCGATGTCATCTTGAGCAGCCCGACTCACTTCCAGCGAGTTACGGCCAAGTATGACCGCGGTCGCAACCATGAACCTCCGTGCCCCATCCTTTCCGCTTTTTTCTGCGGAAAGGGTGGGAGGCCACGAATCCAGACCGGCCTTGTCATGAGGAGCGCATGTCGCCGTGGCGACCGGAGTCGAAAGATCCGCAGTTTTTCAGGCAAGCCTATTCATTTCCGAAAACTGTGGGGCAATTTCCGCATGCGGAGCGATAGTCCCGCGCCGCACTACCCTCGCGTAGTCATCCTGAGCCGGAGGTAAAGGATCTGCTGTGAAAATAGTCCCTTGTTCCTGCCACAACGCTGTCATCCTGAGCAGATCGACTCTCTGCGCGAGTCGCGTGTGGAATGAACGGGGGGCGAGGGTCGCTTATGCTAGAG
>DASXGD010000132.1:0-1665 GCA_036489245.1 Occallatibacter sp.
GCGCCCACCTCCTCGAGCATTATCGAAGGCTTCGTCCCGTTGGGCGTAGGCCAAGTGAACAACTCAATCATCGCGACGCCTTTCTGGTGCTGTCGTGCCGGATCGCGGGCGCGGTTGCTTCCGGCGGCGGAGTAGTGCGCAGGTCAGCGCATTTTGCAGAAACGCGGAAGGCCTGCGCGTTGGAGGCTCGGATGCCGGTCGGGGCACCCCGGTGCTTTGCTGTTCGCGGTTCAAGCGGCCCGCGGGACTGCGCAGGTGGTCCAGCACGGGCAAGACCTCTCGCGGCGGGGAGCGGCCGGACTGGCCGGGGTTGATCTCGGAGTTGGCGATGAGCCCTGACCCATCGATTGATGAAGCGGGCGGGGATGGCAGCGTCCAACTCTCGCGCCGCCGTCGAGAAGTGGGAGGTCGATGCGACTCTTCCTGTGGATGTCTCGGAGGAGCTCCGGAATGCCCAAGCGCACGCCGTCCGAGAGAAATTGAAATACCCAAATTTCAACTGCGCGTGGGCCTTTGCCTTCTCGGTGGCCGTCTGCTGCGAGAGGTCGAGCGCTAGTCGTTCGGCGCCGAACGCGATGCCGAACCGACCCGTGAGTGAAGCGGCAGCCCGAACAATGAAATCTTGCGTATTCAAAGTTCACTCCCGTGATCGGCCATCGTGACCCGGTCCATGAGCAAGAGCAGTGCGGGCGGCGCGGGCATCGGTGCGCACAGCCTGTCGCCGTCCATGAAAAACAACAGACCGTCGGAGTCGCCGCCGTCTTGCGCCAGAACGGCGTCGTCCCCGTACGGCAGGCCGCACGGCCCCTCGGGATTCATTGCGTAGACGCCGCGTAGGAACTTCCACTGATCCGGCGTGATCTCGATCGGTTTGCTATCTTGATCGTTGATGGCGGCGCGCAGCGTGCTTAGAGCGGCGGAGGCGCTAACGAATTTGCTGCCAACGGCCATTTTCGGCGGGAGCGCGCGAGCGCCAATGACGAACAAGAAATGTCTCAACGCGACGGCGTGCGCGGCCATCGTGCTTATCCTGAGCCTGTCCGAGTCGGCGTTGGATGCTTCGGCATTGCCTTGGCTGGCGCCGGAGCAATTCGACTGAAGCCTCGCGCGGGATAGGAATGAGGTCTCAGTTTCGAACGCTTCATCGTAGCTATAGTCTGGTGAATCCAACTTAGGGGGTCGGATCTCCGACACGAACCCGATGACCGTGCCGCAGGGGATGCTGACAAAGGCGAGCGCAAACTTCACCCGGACGTCCGCTTGAACCCATGGCGGAGCGAGCGGGAGGTCCGTCCTGCCCTTTTGACGATGGAGCGGCGCTGAGGTTTCTTCCTGTTGGAGTCTCCCCCGCGGTAAGCATGGACGAACCCGGATAAGAGAAATGCGGATAGCGCAAGGTTCAAGTTAACGAAGCGCATCCCAATGTTTCTTGGCGGAACCCACGGCGCTGGTCGATTCTTTGCGCTTTGACTTGTCGGACCGAGTTGCTCAGCCCGCCCAGGGCAAAACGGAGATGAGGATCATCGTGGTCATTTTCGCAGCGCCCTCAATGCAGGTTGAGGCAGCGCGGCGTGAGATCGGGCCCGTCGACGACAAGATCGAAACCCGCGATTTCGCAAATGTCCGCAAGATCGGCGTTGGGCTCGTTGGCGAAGATCGTCACCG
>DASXGD010000134.1:0-5537 GCA_036489245.1 Occallatibacter sp.
CGGCTGCCTCAGCCGCCGTTCCGTACCCGACACCTCCCCATTTGACCGCGGCAACTACATCAAGACGCTCAGCTCGTACAGCCTGCGTCAGACGGTGGCCGCGTTCTAATACGACACTTCCGTGCCCCATCCTTTTCACAGTCTCATCGTGAAAAGGGTGGGCAACCACGAACTCAATTCCGGACTGGCTAGTGAAGACACGGCGGCTGCACTGAAGGATGCAGCCGCCGCTGCCGCGACGCGGGCAAGCGCCATCCAATAGTCAGGTCGTGATCAAATCGCGAGCCGTGCTCTCAATCAGCTTGCATGCCTCCGGCAGCGCATCGATCATTTTCTTGCTGAATCTCTCGCCGATCTCCGTCGAACCCGCGCCCACTGTCAGCAGAAAGGCATTCTGGGGCAGGGAATTGTAGAGTTCCTGGGAGAGCGCCAGCAACTCCGCCGCGCCCACGTGATGGCTCGCCAGACCGGGTCCCGCAGCGGCTGGTTCAACGGTACGGAACCCGACTTCGCCGGGTGAGGACTCCACCGAACAATCGATGAAGACGACCGACTCGGCGCAAGCGACATCCTCAGCCAGATCCGGCGTCCATTGCTGGCGTGACAACACGCGCACAGCCGGCACAGCCGCGAATCGCTTTTCCGCCCACGCAGCCAACCACGGCCCCACACCGTCATCGCCGCGCAGCGTGTTGCCGCAGGCGAGAATCAGGCATCGGACGGGATTGGAGTGGGGCGGCACTCTTTGCGATTCAACCGCAGGTCCTTCGACTGCGCCGGTCGCGTGTAACGCGACCGGCCTCGCTCACGATGACAATCTTAAGTTTGTTTGGAGGTTTCCCATCCTTGCGACAAGAACAAATACGTCGCAAGGATGGGGACGGAAGGATTGTGCGATTAGCGGACGACCTGGTCGACAACTTCGCCGTCGGGCGAGAGCAGCGATATGGCCAGCGGCATCTGTCCGAAGGCGTGCGTGGAGCAACTCAAGCATGGGTCGAAGGTGCGGACTACCGCCTCAACACGGTTGAGAATGCCTTCGGTAAATTTGCCGTCCTTGATATAGTGCTTCGCCGCCTGAGCGACGCCCAGGTTCATGGCCTTGTTGTTCTGGCCGGTGGCGATCACGAGGTTGGCCCAGATAATCAGGCCGTTCTCATCCACCTTGTAGTGGTGGTGCAGGGTCCCGCGCGGCGCTTCGGCCTGGCCTGCGCCTTCCAGACGATTCACGCCGGCGACGGCGCGAACGTGCTTGTCGAGGATGTGCGGATCGGCAAGGATCTGCTCGATCTTCTCGATGCCGTACAGAATGTCGATGAGGCGGGCATGATGGTAGTAGAAGGAACTCTGCACGGGGCCAAGCGCCAGCTGCTTGAACTCGGCGAGCTCAATGTCGGCGAGGGGTGTGCCCATGGTCTTCGCAATGTTAAGCCGGGCCAGAGGTCCGACGCGATAGCTGCCGTTGGGATAGCCGAGCGGCTTGTAGTAGGCAAACTTGGTGTAGGAGTAGGGCTCGACAGCTTCGCCCACGATCTCGGTAAAGTGATTGGCGGTGATGCCGTCTTCGATAACATGGCCGCCGGGGCCGATCAGGCGGAGGGCGCCGTCGGTGAATTCAACCGACTCGTCTTCGTTGATGAGGCCGAGGTAGTTGGTCGGGAAGTTGCCGAAGACTTCGATCTCAGGCCTGAAGCTGTCGGCGATCTGCTTGTAGGCAGTCAGCGCCAGCTTGATGCTGTGGAAGGCTTCGGGCATCATGGCCAGGATTTCATCGCGCTTGGCTGCGGTGAGAGGTTCAGTGACGCCGCCGGGCACAACCCAACCCGGATGGATGCGCTTGTTGCCCAGCAGTTCGATGATGTGCTGTCCGAACCGGCGCAGCGCAATGCCGGCGCGGCCCAGTTCCGGCTTGGCCGCGACGACGCCGAAAATGTGGCGCACCTTGGGATCGGCTTCCATGCCGAGAAGCAAGTCGGGGGAGGACAGGTAGAAGAAGCTCAGCGCGTGCGATTGCACCGTCTGCGCGAGATTGAGCATGCGGCGCAGCTGCGCGGCGGTGTGGGGAATGCGGACCGACATGATGGCTTCGCATGCCTTGGCGGAGGCGATGAGATGGGAGACCGGGCAGATGCCGCAAATGCGGGCCATCAGGCTGGGCATTTCGTAGAAGGGGCGGCCTTCAGAAAACTTCTCAAAGCCGCGCACCTGGGTGACATGAAAATGCGCGTCCTCGACTTCGCCCTGGCCGTTCAACTGGATGGTAATTTTTCCGTGTCCCTCGAGGCGGGTTACGGGATCGATCATAATGGTCTGCGTCATGATAGGCTCCGGGGTCAGGCTCCAAAGCGGGTGAGCGCCGGGATTTCCAGCGGTCCGCCGGTTAAGAGAGCGGTAAGCACGGCGTGGAAGGTGTCGGCTGAGGGCGGGCACCCGGGAAGAAACATGTCGACCGAAACGAACTCGTGAATGGGCCGCACCTTTTTGAGCAGCTGGGGCACCACGAGGCACGGAATCTGCTGTTGCAGGTTCGCGTTCTCGATGTAGGCGCGGTTGAGGATGGCTTCCGGCCCGATGGGATTGCGCATCGACGGAACGTTGCCCGCCACGGCGCAGTCGCCCATCGCCACCAGCAGTTTCGAATGCTCGCGGATCTTCCTGATCTTTTTCTCGTCGTCCACCGAAGCCACCGCGCCCTCGACGAGAGCGATGTCCACCTCATCGGGAAATTCCTTGGTGTCGACGATGGGACTGTAGACGATGTCGACCAGCTCGGCCAGTTGGATCAGCCGTTCGTCCATATCGAGGAAGGACATGTGGCACCCGGAACATCCATCCAGCCACACTGTTGCCAATTTCGCTTTGCTCATTGCGCTTCCCTCATCAGGTTCAGGTAAGGCAGAAAATCGGGATATTTGGGGTGATCGGAGCCCACCTTGCTTTTGTCGAACAGCGCTCCAGTGGGGCATACCTGTACGCACTTGCCGCAGCGCGTGCAACTGGACTGGCCCCACTCCTCGTGGAGGTCGGCAACGATCATGGCATCGATACCGCGGCCCATCACGTCCCACACGTGCGCGCCTTCAATCTCCGCGCAGACGCGTACGCAGCGGGTGCACATGATGCAGCGGTTGTGGTCGAGGGTGAACCGTTCATGCGATGCATCGACGGGCAGCTCGGGGCTGCGATAGGGCAGGCGTACATGGGTCACGCCCTGGTTCTGCGCAAGCGTCTGCAGTTCGCAGTGGCCATTGGCGACGCACACCGAACAGATGTGATTGCGCTCTGCAAACAGAAGCTCAAGAATGGTCCGGCGATGCCTCTTGAGCCGATCGGACTGGGTGGTCACCTCCATGCCCTCGAAGACCGAGGTCACGCAGGCAGGCAGCAGTTTGTTGCCGCCCTTGATTTCCACCACGCACAGCCGGCACGCGCCGACGTCGCTCAAGCCGTCCAGATGGCACAGTGTCGGTATCTCAATGTTGTTTTCCCGCGCCACTTCGAGAATGGTCTGGCCGGCGCGCGCGCTCACGTTCTTGCCATCGATCACCAGGGTTTTAACGTCAACGGCCGCACTCATGCCAACACCTCCAATTTCGCCTCGGTGCCTGCAGGAGCTTGGATGTTGCACACACCGGCGGAGCAACGCTTGTGGACGATATGTTCGATGTACTCGTTCCTGAAGTAACGGAGCGTGCTGAGTACGGGATTGGGAGCCGTCTGGCCCAGCCCGCACAGGCTGGTTTCCTTGATCGTTCCGCAAAGATCGACCAGAAGTTCGAGGTCGTCCAGGGTGCCGGTGCCGCTGCAGATGCGCGTGAGCAGGGTGTACATCTGCGCCGTCCCGGCGCGGCAGGGAATACATTTGCCGCACGATTCGGTCATGCAGAACTCGACGAAGAAACGGGCCACGTTGACCATGCAGGAGGTATCGTCCATCACGATCATGCCGCCCGAACCCATCATTGAGCCGACTTCGATGAGAGATTCGTAGCTGACCTGGATGTCGAGGAGGTCGTTGGGAATGCAGCCGCCCGAGGGGCCGCCCGTTTGGACTGCCTTGAAGGTATGTCCATCGGGAACGCCGCCGCCGATGCCTTCGATGATCTGGCGCAGCGTGATTCCCATCGGCACTTCGACCAAGCCGGTGTTGGAGATCTTGCCGGTGAGCGCGAAGACCTTGGTTCCCTTGCTCTTTTCCGTTCCGATTTCAGCAAACCACCTGCCGCCCTTGCGAATGATGGGGGCAATGTTGGCGAAAGTCTCGACGTTGTTGATCAACGTCGGCTTGTTCCACAGTCCGCTGACCGCGGGGTACGGCGGCCGTGGCTTGGGGGTGCCGCGCTTGCCCTCGATGGAGGCGATCAGCGCGGTCTCTTCACCGCACACAAAAGCCCCCGCTCCCAGGCGAATCTCCACATCGAAGCTGAAAGGGGTGTTGCAGATGTTGTTCCCCAGCAGGCCGCGCCGCCGCGCATCGCGAATGCACGTGGTCAGGCGCTGTACGGCGAGCGGATATTCGGCGCGCACGTAGACATAACCCTTGCTTGCTCCCACCGCATAAGCAGCGATCGCCATTCCTTCGAGCACGCGCTGCGGATCGCTTTCAAGCACGCTGCGATCCATGAAGGCACCGGGGTCACCTTCGTCGCCGTTGCAGATCACATACTTGAGATCGCCCACGGCCTTGGCCACAGTGCCCCATTTCAAGCCGGTGGGATAGCCGCCGCCGCCGCGCCCGCGCAGACCGCTCTCCGTAATCTGCTTGACGACATCGCTGGGGTCCAGCTCGGTCAGAACCTTGACGAGGGCCTGGTATCCGTCACGCGCAATGTAATCGTCGATCTTTTCCGGGTCAATGTGGCCGGAGTTCTCAAGCACGACATGGACCTGCTGATCGAAGTGCTCGCGCAGATCGCACTGCAGCGCCGCCACCGGCTCGGCGCCCAGGCTGGCGAGCACCGCGTCGGCGTGCTCCGCCTTTACGTGCTGATAGAGAATCTCTTCAGGGTCCACGAGCACCAGGGGTCCGGCGGCGCACAATCCCATGCAGCCGGTGCGGCGCACAAACGCACTTTTGCCCGATGCCTCCGCGGCTTTGGTCAACGCTTCCTTCAGCTTGTCCGAGTGCTGGCTCAGGCACCCCGTGCCCATGCACACGTTGACCTCGTAATCGAACTTTGCGTTTTCCAGGCGAACGGATTCGGCTATCTGTTCAAGTTCCTCGATGTTCATTCCACCGTCCACCTTTCCAGTTGCTCGAGCATTAATTCTCCCGACATCTGTCCCTGCAACTCACCATCCGTCAGCACCACCGGCGCGCGCCCGCAGGCGCCCACACAACGGGCGGTCATCAGGCTGATTTTGCCGTCCCTCGTGGTTTGTCCCTGCGGAATCCCCAGGCGCTTCTCGGCCGAGGCCACCAACTTGTCGGTGCCCTTGATGTAGCAGGCGGTGCCGGTACAGATCGTCATGGTGTGCTTGCCCGGCGGTTTGAGGCTGAAATAGTGATAGAAGGTGACTACGCCATAGGCCTGGCT
>DASXGD010000137.1:0-1964 GCA_036489245.1 Occallatibacter sp.
AGCTGAATCAAAAGAGAAGGGCTGCTCCGATCGGAGCGGCCCTTTTCGCGTGGCGCGCTGCCGCTCTTCCCTTGACGTCTAGGTGAGAAAGCGGTACGGTGGTCCTACCCTCGATATCTAGGGTAGGGACACGATGGCCAAAAATGACCTCCAGGGCGCGCTCGATCTGCTCATCCTCAAAACACTCTCCCAACTTGGATCGATGCACGGCTACGGCATTGTCATGCATCTTCGCCGCGTGTCGGACGAGCTGATCGTCGTGGAGGAGGGCTCTCTCTATCCCGCACTGCACCGCATGGAGCAGAACGGCTGGGTACGCGCGACCTGGGCGCTGACCGACTACGGCCGCAAGGCAAGGTGGTACGCGCTCACCATGGCCGGCCGGGAACAACTGGCCAGCCGCGAAAAGAACTGGGAGCAGGTAGTCAAGGGCGTCAACGCAATTCTGCGGTTCGCATGAGGTCAAACATGGCACTTCTCCGTCGCATTTTGATGCTGGGCAGGCGGTCGCGCATGGAGCGCGAGATTCAGGCCGAATTGCTGGAACACATGCAGATGGGCATCGACGACAACATTGCCCGGGGAATGAGCCGTGAGCAGGCCGTGCGTGAAGCGCGGCTGCGCTTTGGAAACCCGACTGCCATGCGCGAGCGCGTGGAGGCTGAGGATGCGGTGCTGGGCCTCGAAAGCCTGGGTCGCGATGTGCGAACGGCATTGCGCGGATTTGTGAAGAATCCTGGCTTCTCGCTCGTGGTGGTGGCAACATTGGCGCTCGGCATCGGGGCGAACACCGCGATCTTCGAACTTCTCGACGCGGTGCGGCTGCGCAGCCTGCCGGTGCTCAAGCCCGCCGAACTCGCCGAGCTTCGGATCAAGGGAGGAACCGGAGGTTTTGGAATCAACAACGGGCTGACTGGAAACTTCACGATTCCCATGTGGCAGGAGGTGAAGGATCATCACGACCCTTTCTCCGGCATCTTTGCGTGGCGCACGGACGAGATGCTGCTGGGGAAGCCGAGCGATTCGCATCGTGCGTATGGACTCGAGGTCAGCGGAAACTTCTTCAACGTACTCGGCGTCCCGCCCTGGCAGGGGCGCTTGATCGAGCCGCAGGATGAGGCCGGATGCGGCCTGACGAAAGTGGTGGCGAGCTACTCCTTCTGGAAATCGGAAATGGGCGGCGCACCGATCACGGCAAACTCCACGCTCATCATCGAGGGCAAGACGGTGCAGGTGCTGGGAGTGACGCCGCCATCCTTTTTCGGTCTGGTGGTGGGTGACCGGTTTGATCTTGCCCATCCCACATGTACGCCTCCCAATCCACGCCGCGAGGTCTTTGCGTTCTCCGTCATGGGCCGTCTGAAGCCAGGCTGGAATCTGCAGCAGGCGACGGAATACTTCAATGCGCTGAGCCCCGGGCTGTTTGAAAAGACCGCCCCCGAGGGCTACAGTCCCGATGCCATCAAGACCTTCAAGGCGTTCCGGCTGGCCGCGTATCGGGCCGGGGCAGGGGTGAGCTACCTGCGAAACGAGTACAACTCCTCCCTGGAGCTTCTTCTCGCCATCACCGGACTGGTGTTGCTGATTGCTTGCGCGAATCTCGCCAACCTGATGCTGGCGCGGGCCAGTGTGAAGCAGCGCGAAGTGGCGATTCGCATGGCGCTTGGCGCGTCACGCGGCCGGCTGCTGCGACAGATGCTGCTGGAGAGCGCCCTGCTTGCGATGATCGGCGCCGCGCTCGGGATTGTCCTGGCACAACCCCTGAGCCGGGCGCTGGTGAATACCCTGAACACGAGCCAGAACTCGATTCATCTGACTATCGTTCCCGACTGGCGCGTGTTGCTGTTTGCCGCCGTAGTTTCGATTGCAACCTGCGTCGTCTTTGGGACTTTGCCTGCGGTCCGCAATGCCAATGCCGATCCCATCCGCTCGATGAGATCGGGCGAGCGCGGAGTCGTCGGGAA
>DASXGD010000188.1:0-14408 GCA_036489245.1 Occallatibacter sp.
GCCCCAGACCACTGGCGCATAGGGATTGGTGGTCGAAGGTGGCGTGTTCCACGAAAGGACCGCGCGAATCCTGGCCGTCTGCGGCCCGTCGTAGCAGGGCTTGGCGTGCGAGAGCAGATCGATGGGGAGATAAACGTTGTAATCGAGCCGGGCCGGCGGAGTGATGGTGAAATCATGCACCACGACCGAGGTCGTCCCGGCGTATTCCCAGCCCGAACCCCAATCCACCCAGAAAGCCACATATTCGCGGCTCCCCGCTGCGCATGGCCCGCCGGAGTAGCCGACGCTCTGCTTGATCTCCAGGATGCCCGCAAGCTGGCTGGTGTTTTCATCCAGCCCGATGCAGTCCAACTGCTCAAAGCTGGTGTCCCCGTTGGTGTTGAGCCACTGCTCGACCAGGGAGACCAGGTTGATGTCGGAGATTCCGCCGAACACCGCCTGCCCCTTGAGAGAGGTGGCGGCAGCGGCCGGCGATTGAGCGACCGTAGACAATGCGGGGGTTCCGGCGGCCGCGGAGAGCAGCGGCGCGAGGTAGCGGTGCTGCGGCACTTTCGCTTTAGCGTAGAGCTTGTGAAGATCGACAGGGCTCAGAACGCTGGGGCTGGCGGCCTTGACCGGCTGCGAAAGGTCGATCGCCTGGGCAATCTGGTCGGGGAGCTGAATCTTGGCATCGGCCAGCAGGGTGCTCAGGATTATGATCTCGAAGCCCTCGATCTGGATCTGCGCATCGACGACATTGCCCCACACCGGCGGCCAGTTCGGCTGGTTGGGCGGGGGCGGCGAATTCCAGGAAAGTATGGCGCGTGCGAGCGGCAGGTTCTGGAAAAAGCAGAACTCTTCTTTGGGGCTGATCGCGAGCGTAACGGCATACTCAAGCGGCTTTGGGCCAGGCACGTCAAAGACGTTGACCGCGGTCAGTCCCTGGTC
Source organism: Occallatibacter sp. (assembly GCA_036489245.1). Classification (GTDB taxonomy): domain Bacteria; phylum Acidobacteriota; class Terriglobia; order Terriglobales; family Acidobacteriaceae; genus Telmatobacter. Next base: position 928 of record DASXGD010000188.1, read on the forward strand.
CTGCCAGCTCGTCCCGCCGTCGTAGGAGAGATAAAACCGGACATATTCCTCGGACCCGGAGGTGCAGATGCCGCCCGAGTAACCGGACGTCTGCTTGATATTGATGGTGGCGCGCAACTGGTCTGACTGCGGGTTGTACCCGACGCAGCCGATGCTCTCATAGGCGGTGTCGCCCTGAATGCTCAGAACCGCCTTGTAAGGACTGTCGGCGAGGTTGCCGAAAAAGTTGGGGTTGGCCAGAAGCAGCGCATGAAAGTTCTGGCGGGCGAGTTCGGGCGACAACTTGGTCAGCGAGACCTGCTCGAACGACGGGGGTTGCGTTGCGGAAACGACGGGCTTACCTTTTTGGGGAGTCATATGCATTCCTCTCGTGGGTGGGATTCGAGGGTTGAATTCCTGCTTCTGACTTCCCGGCCGCAACGCGGATGAGCCGGGGATGGCATTTTGTCCGGAGCCGGACAATTCCGGCGCACGTCCGATTAGTGCGCCGGAGCAAGCAATCGTTTCATCGCCGGTGCCGGTTCCCCGGCCTCGCCCGAAGAGTGAACGGGAAAAGCGGCGCGCCGGCTCCGGGGCTCCTGTCTAATGCAGAGGGATCCTGTCCGTCCCGAGACTTCAGCAGGTAAGCCTTTAATGCCACAGGCCTTCGGGCGCTTCCATAGGTTCGATACAATGTCACCGTATTGTCATCTGATTGTTACTTCTGCATCCGGGTACTCGGAATTGTGTCAAAAAGAGGAGACAATAAATCAGGAACCCGAAGAATCTTCCCTAGTACACTTCCGGGGTCGAGCAGGCAGGAAATCGATGGGTACGATACTGGTTATCGAAGACGACGAACGAATTCTCAAGGCTCTCCAGCGCTTGTTTTCTTCCGAGGGATACGAGATCAGGAGCGCCGGCAACGGCAAGCAGGGGCTGGAGATGTTCGCGTCTCCAGGTCTGGACGCGGTGGTGCTGGATCTGATGTTGCCCGAGATGTCCGGCCGGGACGTTTGCCGGTCGATGAAGCAGAGCTCCCCGGAGACTCCCGTCGTGATCCTCAGCGCCATTTCCGATGTAGCGGACAAAGTTCTGCTCCTCGAATTGGGAGCCGACGACTACGTGACAAAACCCTTCAGCCCGCGAGAGTTGCTGGCCAGGGTGCAGGCAGCGATCCGGCGCTCCAAACGGTCCACGATCCGCCCCTGTATCACCTTCGGCGACGTGGAGGTGGATTTCGCGTGCATGCGCGCCACCCGCAGCGGCAAGCCCGTGACCTTGACCGCCCATGAGTTCAAGCTGCTGCGCTTCTTCCTCGATAATCCCGAACGCGTTTTGAGCCGCGATGAATTGCTCAACGAGGTCTGGGGCTATAACGCCTATCCATCCACAAGGACAGTCGACAATCAGATCTTGAAGCTGCGTCAGAAGCTGGAGGAAAATCCCGCCATTCCTGTACATTTCTGCACAGTGCATGGCGCCGGCTACCGATTCGTGCAGATGCCGCCGGCGTAAGCTGGGGAGAGGACGGAGGCAAACAGCGGTGGCCATTCGCATGCGAACGACGCTGCTCGTTTGCCTGGTTTCCATTTCATTCGGAGTCATTGCTCTTACCCTGGCGATCGTGCACAACGTTCTCCAGAAGCAGGTGCGCGGCGATATTTCCGCCGATCTCGAGCGGTCCATTTCCACGCTCCACAACATCCAGGTCCAGCGTCAACGGATGTTGACCCGCGAAGTGTCGCTGCTCGCCGCGCTCCCTGTCCTCAAATCGCTGATGACAACCTCCGACGAACGAACCATCCGCGACGGCGGGGCGGAGTTCTACGAACTCAGCGGGGGCGACCTCTTCGGCCTGGCCGATGGAAACGGCAAGCTCATCGCCGTGTATGAGGCCGGAGCGTCGAGAGACCCGGGCGAACTGTCGCAATCCGATATTTCACGCGTGCCCGGGGTCGCCGGCCCGAGCTATGTTCTCATGCGCGGAAATCTTTACGAAGTGGCGGTACAGCCGCTCTATTTCGGAAACGCAACCGCGGGAACGCGGTTGGGATATGTACTGCTGGGCTACGCCGTCGATCGGCGCCTGGCCGAGGAAGTCAGCCAGGCAACATCTGCCGAAGTCATCTTCTATGTAGGACGAACCATGGTTGCCACCACCCTCGACGACCGGTACACGGCTGAAAGCGTCCGGCGTACGGACGATCTTCTCTCCTCCGGGGCTGGAGAGGATACGTTGTTTGGCCGCGAGCGCTTCCTCCATACCGCGGTTTTGCTTTCCGGCACTTCACAAACGCGTGTGCAACTCGTGGTTTTGAAGTCGTACGATCAGGCCAGCCAATATGTCACCCACCTGGACCATGTGCTCCTCGGACTGGGGGCAGTCCTCTTGTTGCTGAGCGGCGCCGTGGCGGTTTACCTTTCCACCACCATCACGCGCCCCCTGGACAGGCTTGTTGCGGGAGCCCGCGCTCTCGGTGGGGGCAACTTCGATTACCAGCTGCAGAGCGCCGGAGCCAGGGAGATTCGGGAGTTGGGGGATGCCTTCGACCGGATGCGCCGCCGGCTGCGCACCGCCCGGGAGGAACTGGTGGCGGCAGAGCGCCTGGCCACGATCGGACAAATGGCCAGTTCAATCTCGCACGACCTCCGCCATTATCTTTCCGCCGTCTACGCGAACGCGGAGTTTCTTGGCTACGACTCCATTGGTCCGGACGAGCGCATGGAACTGCTCGCAGAGGTACGGCAGGGGGTCCGGGGCATGACCGACCTCATCGAGTCGCTGCTGCTCTTCAGCCGTACCGGCGAGTACCTCCAACTGACATACGAGTCCTTGCCGTTCCTCGCCGAGCACGCCATCGCCATGGTGCACGCCCATCCGGATGCGAAAAATGCACATTTTGTCCTCGATCCCGGAGCGCAGATTGAGGGCTGGCTCGACGCACGCAAAATCGAGCGGGCCCTCTATAACCTCCTCCTGAATGGGTGCCAGGCGGCGCGCCACTCTTCCGAGACTCCCGAGATCCGGGTGACCATGGTGGACACGGAAGACAGCATCGGCTTTTTGATCGCGGACAACGGGCCCGGTGTTCAAGAGGTGATTCGTGAATCCCTGTTTCAGCCCTTTGTGAGTGTCGGCAAGGCAAGCGGTATCGGGCTGGGGCTCACATTGGCTCAAAAGATTGCCCAGGAACATGGCGGCAACGTCACGCTCGTCGACTCTCGCGCGGGCCGGACCGTATTCAAATTCTCCATCGCCAAAGCGGCCCTCCAGAAATTCGCCGAAACCGCGCGGAGGAAGGAAATATCAACCCTCAGTTAACCCAGAACGTAAACTGACATCCCGCGCCAATTCCCATCCGTGAGGTCAGCTACATGAATCCCATTCCAGCATCGACGGTCAGTTCAGCGGTTTTTATGCTCGCGCTCCTTGTCTGCGCAGCGACCTCGGGCGCCCAGCAGGTCAACGGGAATTCCAAACCGGTCCCGCCGCCGGCGCGGGAGTCGGACCTCGATCGGCACCTCGATGAGCTGACAAGCAAGCTGGATAACATGCGTCAGCAGTTGATCGAGTCGCAGAACCAGATGGACGAGTTGCGAAATGAGCTCCGCACCTTGCGGGAGCAACTCTCCGCGAAGGATCAGACACGCGAGGCGGCACAGGATGCGGACGCCCTGCGGACGGGTGTGGCGCAGCTTGAGGACGAGACCGAGATCCTGCAGGCGGAGGTCAAGCAGCACGACCAAAGCAAGGTGGAAACCGTTTCAAAGTATCCCCTTCGCATCAATGGAGCGCTTCTGTTCACCTCCATCCTGAACAGCGGCAAGACAGACAACCTTAACGTTCCGGTCGTTGCTCTTCCCCCCGATCCTGACTCGCTTTCCGGAGGCCTCAGCGCCACCGCCAATCAGACCACGCTGGGGCTCGACGTCACCGGGCCGCATCTATGGGGCGCCCATTCCTGGGCTGATCTGAACGTCGACTTCTGGGGTGGCGCTTCTTCCGCCAATTACACCGCGACCGCCGGCACCGTCCGGCTTCGCACCATGCATGCGCGGGTCGAGTGGCCCGACCGGTCGCTTACGATCGCCGTCGACAGGCCATTGATGTCGCCCTGGCAGCCGGCGTCGTGGGTGACGGTCGCCCTGCCGGCGCTGGCCTGGTCCGGAAACCTGTGGACGTGGTCGCCGCAAGTTAACTTCAGGCAGAACAACCTGCCCCTCCGGCATATGAGCGTCGAAGGCGGCTTGATTTTTCCCTCCACACCCTATGCCTGGATTTCAGGCCAGTCCGGCGGAGCGAACGCGGCGGAACGAAGCCGCCAGCCTGGATACCAGGCGCGTGTGGGGACGCCGCTCTCGTGGCGGGATCATCCATTCAATCTTGGCGCCAGTGGATATTACAGCCGCCAGGCCTACAACTACGACAAGCACGTGGACGCCTGGGCGGCCGCCGGGGATTGGAACCTTGTCTTCAGCCACGCATTTCAGTGGTCCGGGGGAGTCTATCGCGGGCGCGGCATTGGCGGCCTGGGCGGCGGAAATTACAAGGATTACGTGAGCTCGGCAGCGACAGATTCACTGCGGGGGCTGGATTCGGCCGGGGGTTGGACGCAGGCCAGGTTTACGATTTCCTCAACACTCGAAGCCAACGTCAGCACCGGGCTGGACAATGCATTTGCCCATGAGCTGCGGGGCTCCGATCAGGCGTCCAGTCCCAGCTATTACCTGACCCTTGCTCGCAATCAAACTGTGATCGCCAATTTGATTTATCGCCCCAGGACTTACCTGCTTCTCTCCACTGAATTCCGGCAGATCGATAGCCGCCCTGTCGACGGCTATGCCAATCAGGATCGCATCTTTGGAGTGGCCACGGGCTACATATTCTGACGAGGTTGTCCATGTCGTTGTTTCGAATTGCTGTCGCGCTCGGTTTACTCACGACGCCTCTCGCCGCGCTATCGGCAGAGGAAGCGGGTTTCGACGTGAAGGCGCATATCGAGGTACTGCAGATGGGGCAGAAGGCCGCGTCCCACCCGGTCGCCGGCAATATCGTCGTATGGCTCACGCCGGAATCCGGCGTCACCAGCGCTTCCCTCGACTCCGTTGCCCCCGGGCACTTTCGTATGGAGCAAAAGAACAAGGGCTTCAATCCGCACCTGCTGGTTGTGCCTCTGGGGAGCACCGTCGAATTCCCCAATCTCGATCCTTTCTTCCACAACGTCTTCTCCCAATTCAATGGAAAGCGATTTGACCTCGGACTGTACGAGGCAGGAAGCAACCGGGTCGTCCGCTTCGACCATGAGGGAGTTTCTTATCTCTTCTGCAATATTCATTCCCAGATGGGGGCTGTGGTTGTAACTTTGCGAACACCCTACTTCGCCGTGGCGACAGAGAGCGAGGAGATCGAACTCCATCACGTTCCCCCGGGCGACTACCACGTTCACGTCTGGGCCGAGGGAGCGGATGCCCACCAGCTCGACGCGCTCACTCGCCGCGTTCACATTGCGCCTGGCCAGTTGGACCTGGGAACGATACGCGTCTCCGTCCCCAGCACCATGCCCCCGCACAAGAACAAGTTCGGCGAGGACTACAAGCCCGATCCCGTTCAGAGTTACTGATCTTTGCCCCGACACCGCGAAGGGCGATCATCCGGCTGCAGATTCCGGGCTCACCGAGACGCGGCGACGTGGCAGGAGTTACTGCCTGGGCCAGAAGAAAGGCGCGCCCAGAAAAAGCCAGAACTGAGCGCTGAGTGCGCGCGTTGAAAGCCAAAGCTTCAATCCATGCAGAAGAAACGAAGCGTTGGCCGCGCAATTGACGACCACCCTGTCGGCCAGGTACGCCGCGTACTTCACGTAACGGCTCGCATTCAATTTCACAGGCCGCCGATACTTCATACTCACTTCGGTATCATCCGGGCCTGCGACACGACGAGGGAGGATGGCTCCCAGCAGCGCCGACTTTCGCGACGTTCGAGACGTTGCCAGCAGCAGGCGCAGAAGATGGCCATCCTTGTTACGCCGGAACATCACCTCCAGCGGAGACCCGCCAAACCGGCGCAGCCATTGCTTCTGGGCTTCTGGCAGTCGATCGACCTCCACGCGCGCTACCTCGGGGAGCGCGCACGAGTACCAGCTTCTGGCCAGGCCGAACGCGATGGCTTCCACCCTTCGCAGGTTACTGCTGTGAACCTCGTGCCACTGGCTCCAGAACTCCACGTCGCGCGCGCGCGTATGCAGAAATCTCGCCAGTTCCAGAACATGATGGACGACCCAGTCGCCGGAGAGCACGCCGCGGAGAATGTGCAGCGACAGGTAGCCAAGGTGATCGGCTGCGCTGAGCCCGCAAAACTCCATTCCGTCCAGTTTTCGGCTCACGCGCCGGCCCCAGAATTGCGCCACTTCCGGGATCTCGATCAGACTGACACTCTCGTTCCATAAGCAGAAATGAAGCTCGATGCCGGGAGGCATCTTCGGATCGTAGGGATTGCCGCGCCACTCCCAGTTGCCTGGCCGGCTGAGACTTGGGACATGATCCGCCCGGCTGTAATCCGGTCCATCGACAGGACGGTAGCCGATGCGCATGAGGGCGGCCTGCCCCATCTGAATCTGTTGTTGCGGACAATACAGATCGATATCCGATTGCATGCGGAGACCCGGGTCGCTTACATAATCAGGACACTGCGTGAACCCCTTCAGCACCAGGTGAGGTACGCCCGCATGCCGCAGGGCCGCGGCCGCTTCGACGTAGGCCGCTCGTACATGCTTAAATCGCAGCGTGTTGTCGCAGACATTGGCCTCGAGACGGTTGAGTACCCATTCCGGAGCCCTGCCGAGGTTGACTTGAGACAGCGCCAGCGCGAGATGCGAGAGATCGCAAAACTCCAGGAGCCGCAGCCATTCCGCATCATCGAGCGCAAGCAGCGCCTCCGTATTCGACCCCTCCAGTTGCAGTGCGTCCATCAGCGCCGCAAATTCTTTTGGAACCCGCGGAGAAACCGTTCCATTGCCGATCGGATAAGGGCGCATGGGTGCTCAATTCCCCTTCATGGCAAGTTGGTTCAGGCGCTCGATCGCCCAGTCCAGATTGCGGTAGCGAAGCTCGTAAATCCCGGCGCCGAGGAGCCGTGTGAGCGCCCTTTCCTGGGCAAGCCTCGGTTCGCCGGTCGACAAAAGGGATTGGCTGAACCACGGCCACACCGAGGACAATCGCACCGGGACCAATTCCTGGGCATCGACCCAGTTGCGATTCAGGAACACGATGTGATCGACACACGCGGAATTTGCAATGGCAAGATCCGGCCACTCCGAGGTGCGAACCTCGATCGACGGCTTGCCGGCTGCCCGCGGCGTCATGGCACGGCCGGCAAGCTCGGGAAAAATCTCCGCCGCTGAAGGGCGGAAACGAACCTGGTTGCAATTGCCCACGACCATTCGGTCGTCCCGATCCAGAGGAACGTAGGTGGCGTCGTCGGTGACATACGTCCAGCCCGTCCGCGAGCCGGCGAACGCCAGTGTCGACTTGCCGTCTCCCGACTCTCCGCACAGCAGCACCCCCTTGCCGCCAATGCGCACGCAGGCTGCGTGAACCGCCACCGCCCGCAGCGCTGACAACATGCAAAGCGCCGCGGCTTCCATGAAGTGATAGCGAAAGTATTTTGATGACGCCGCAGTCGTCTTCGTCACTCGGCCCATCGCCCGTCCCTTATTGAGATCGGCGATGAAAAAGTTGTCGATGTCGGCTACCTGCACGAGCAGAGAATCTTTCTGCATGTGAGTGGGAGCCGGCGGCAGCGCTGGACTTGTGCCGTGGCCGGGCTTCACTTCAAAGAGAATCTCCAGCGGCCCGCGATCAAACACGGGCTCAAACGCGCTCCAGCTTTCGTTGGCGGCGGCGAGAACCTCCGCCGAGTTGGAGAGAACTCTGACCGGAAACCCGAGAGGGAAATGCATCGCCTCGTATGCAAGCTTGCCTCGCGCATCGAGATAGCTCTTCAGTGGAATCTCTGCGGCTGCGCTGTCGGCCGTTACATTGGGTTGCTCCGGCAACAGCGCATCCGCGGTCCATGCTGGTTGCGGGTCGGAGACTGCCGTGCCGGCCCATCCAGATTCCTTTCCGTTCATCTTTCTGTCTCCTCGCCTGAATACACCCGCGGCTCTCCCAGGCTTCCGGCCGGAGGAAGATGACGCAGGTAGACAACGATGGACCACATCTCGTCATCATTGAGAATTCCGTGAGACGCGGGCATCCCCGAGGGAGCGATCCCGTTCTCGATAATCCATTTCAACTGCCCGTCGGCATAACTCTGCACCTGTTGCGAAGCCAGGGATGGAACTGGCGGATTGAGGCTGGCGGCAAATGGAACCCCGGTGTTTTGTCCGTCCAGCCCGTGGCACACAATGCAGTAATGTCCGAAGGCCTCCTTGCCGTCCTTCACGTCTTGCGGTGAGCCGGAAAGCGGGTTGCGATCGTTCTTGCCTTTTACCGTGATGTGGAGTTTGGTCCAGTCGGCAAGGCCGGATTCCGCGCGTCCCGGCTTGGTGACTCGGCATCCGGCGAGCGCCAGGCACGCTGCGCACACGATGACTTGAATGGCAGCGCGCCCTCGCATTCGCATCAGCCTTCGACGTGGACTGCGAACATCATTTGGCCGTGGCCCGATCCGCAGAAGCGTCCGCACTGGCCATGGAAGTCACCGGACTGCTTGGGAGTCAGGAAGATCACAGAGGGCCGATCCTTGGTTATGGGTTGATTCACGCCGAGATCCTTGATCAGGAGACTGTGCGGGACGTCATCTGAAATCAATTTCAGCTGCACGGTTTCTCCTTTCCGCACCGTGATCTCCGCGGGGCTGAATGAATAGCGGTGCGCATGAATTTCGATGGTTCGATCCGGCTGCTGACCCGCCGCGGTCCAGAAATGGAAAATAAGCATTGCGGCAAGCGTGAATAGTTTTCCTGTTTTGATCATCCCGCCCTTCCGGTAAAAATTAGTCGTCGATTACTGAGAACCAAGGCAACTCAGCGGGGAGCTTTGCTGCGGGGTCGCAAATTTCCGCCTCCAGTGCCGGCGCGGGAATGCTACCCCTCAAATTGTGGATCGATCCTCCCCGCGGGAAATCATCGGGACGGAAGCCGGCTTCACTGTTCGAGTCCCCCCGTGCTCTAAGCGAAAACCTGCACGCACGTTGTGACGCACAAGAGCAATGTGTGCACATACAGCATCCAGGTTCGGTGTTGTAACAACTGCACCATGCCGGCTCCGTCCCGCTCTCGGGCTTTGTTTTCCCGATGTATGCGATCAGTTATGGACCGACTCTACAGGGGCGGCGGTGTCTCGTTGTCAGAAGGATGTAATCGGATCGTCACTTCCGGCCTTCAACGCCTGCAATCGTCGGGAGCGGCAGACCCCACACCGGCGCGCGGCCGGTTTTCATATTACTTCGCCGGCACCGCGGGATGGACCGGGTTGCCCTCGACCGCCACGAGGCTCGACGGTGAAAGGCGGGTGCGGCCGGGATCGACCAGCAGCCACAGGGCGCCTCCTGCGGTCGCCAGGATCGCCGCAAATACGAAGGCAAAGCTCCAGCCAATGCGGCTGGCGATCAGCGGCGTGAGCGACGCGGTGACCGCGCCGCCAATCTGGCACCCCATGTTCATCACGCCGGAGACCACGCCCGAGCGTGTGCCGGAGATGTCCGCGCTCACCGCCCAGAACGAGCTCTGCGACAGGTACAGCGCGCCCGCTCCCCCCGCGAGAATGAAGCTGGCCGTATAGGGCCCGCGCACCTGGGAACCGACAACCAGGAAAATCGCCGTGATCACCAGAGAAACAGCCGCGATCCCGCATCGGCCGGCGCGCGATCCGAGTCTCTTCGACAGACCGTCGCTGATCCATCCGCCCGCCAGGCAGCACACGGTCATGGCCATGAACGGGATCATCGAGACCAGCGCGCTGGCCTTCAGGTTCAGCCCCCGCACCTGCGCCATGTAGATGAAAAACCAGCTGAAGAAAATCCAGGCCACATATCCGAAGCTGAAGTAGCTAAGCGTCAGCGCGACCACGTTGCGATTCCAGATCGCAGCCCTCCACGACACCGGTGTGCCCGAGCCGCGCGATTTCCCCGCCGATCGTGTTGCCTGAATGAGCTTCAACTCGTCGCTGCTGACCAGCGGGTGGTCCTCCGGCACATCGCGCGCCATCCCGAACCACACCAGCCCCGCCGCCAGCCCCGCCGCGGCGCTGAACCAGAACGAGGCGCGCCACCCATAGCGACTGATGATCCAGGTCAGTGCCGGAATGCTGAGCCCGGCGCCCGCGCCTACGCCCGCAAAGATCCAGCCATTGGCCCGTCCCCTTTCGGCCATGGGAATCCACTGCGCCACAAATTGGTTCGAGGCGGGATAGATGACCGCTTCGCCCGCGCCCAGGGCAAAGCGCATCGTGATCAGCAGCAGGAGCGCGTGCGATTGGTGCGGATGGGCGATCGTTGTGAGCCCCGAGAACAGCCCCCACCACAGCACTCCGGCGCCGAGAATAATGCGGGGGCCAAAACGGTAGGCCAGCCACCCGCCCACCACCTGGAACGCGGCATACCCCAGCAGAAAAGCACTGAACACCCATCCCAGACGAATATCGTCGAGCCCGAGCTCGCTCCGAATCGCTGGGCCGGCAATCGAGATGTTGGTCCGGTCGAGGAAACCTACCGCGCTCAGCAGGAAGAGCCAGAAGATCAGAAAGCTTCGAACCGGAACCCGGTGTAGCAACGGCAGCCTCATTCGACAACGCTCAAAACGATAACTATAGCCGGTCGGAGTCCGCGTTGCTCTCTGCGGTCCGCTACAATGCCCGGTATGATGCGCGCTGGTGCTTTTGTTCGTCGTAGCGGCGCTGCCGGGTTGGGGCACGTTGGATGGACGTTCCAATATCCGGACGGCAGTTTCTGTGATGGTGCGGTCGAGAACCCCGCGGGTACGCCCATGAGTCCTCCGGGGCAAACCGGGTTCTGGTCGCAGACGGTCGTCGATCCGGATCCTCCCATGAAGCTGCGCGCATACGATGCATTCAAGCTCTTCGAGATTGCAATCGGCGCCCCCGATCAAGCCGACAAGACCGTGGCCTGGGTTGGAACCCAGCCCTACCTCGTGATCTTCCGGAATTGTATGGACGACACCTACGACGTGTTGCGTTCCTACGGCATTCCAGACCTGCCCCTGCCGATGCTCGAGATCACCCCCAATCGCTGGTTCGACCAGCTCAGCCCGGCGGTCCAATCTGTCACGGCCCAGGCCCTGCAGGCGGCGGGACTCGTTCCCGCTTCCCACGTCGAGAGTCTCCGCGGACAAATCGCCGTTCAACCCGAAACTCCCTCGTGGAGAACGCCGGGAACTTCCGACTGGCAGGATTTTCACGAGAAGCTGTTACGGCCCACATTGCACAGGCGGCTGGGCAACTCCGCCACGGGCCCGGCCCAACCGTAGGAACCAGGCTGAGGCTGATTCTTCTATACACGACGCTCCCGAGCCAACTGCGCGGTCAAATTTGGCGCGCGGGCAGATCAGGCTCATACTGAAAGAGAGAGCGGTAGAGGAGGTTGGCCGAATGAGGTCGAATTATTCCCGTAGAGACTTTATTGGCGCCATGGGCATGGTCGCGGGTGCGTCCATGGTCACGCCGTCGCTGTTGTCGGCTGTCCCGGCGCCGGCCGGCCGCGTCGCCATCGGCACATGCCCCGAGTACGACCGCCAGGTCGCCGATGTGCTGGCCCGGATGTTCGATCAGCTTGGAGGCCTCGACGGCCTGGTGCGCGGCAAAACCGTGGCCATCAAGCTCAACATGACCGGCACCCCCAGCGCCAAACTGGACTCCATGCCCAACCAGATGACCCACTGGGTCCACCCCCAGGTGATCGGGTCCCTGGTCTCGCTGCTCGGCAAAGCCGGGGCCACGCGTGTCCGCTTGCTCGAAAGCGCGCCCTTCGGCACCAAACCGCTTGAGGAGTTCATGGTCTCCGCCGGCTGGCAGCCAAAGGATTTTGCCGCCGCCGCCACCCGGGTCGAGTTTGAAAACACCAACTTCCTCGGCAGCGGAAAAACGTATGCCCGCTTCATGGTCCCGGGCGGCGGCCTGATGTACGCGGGGTACGATCTCAACCACTCCTACCGCGATACGGATGTGTTTATCTCGCTCGCCAAGCTGAAAGAGCACCGCACCGCCGGCGTGACGCTCTCCATGAAAAACTGCTTTGGCATCACGCCGTGCACCATCTATAGCGACGAAGCGCCCCAGGACGAGCCGAGTATTGCGCCCGTGGGCTATCGCGGCCCCATGCACTCCGGCTCGCGCGTGCCCCCCAAAAGCGCACCCCAGCCCGTCGCCGAATCTAAGGATCCCGGATTCCGCGTGCCGCGCATTACCGCCGACCTGGTGGCGTCGCGGCCCGTCCACCTGGCCGTGATCGACGGAATCTACACCATGACCGGCGGCGAGTTGCCGAACCAGGGCAAGAACGCCATTCACCAGGCCATTCATCCCGGGCTGCTGATCGCGGGTTTGAACTGCGTCTCGACCGATGCCGTCGCCACCGCGGTGATGGGCTTCGACCCCATGGTCGACCGCGGCACGCCGCCCTTTGAAAAGTGCGACAGCACGCTGGCGCTCGCCGAGCATCTGGGTGTGGGCACGCGCGATCTGAAGCGCATCGAGGTAGTGGGCACGCCGATCGAGAGAGCACGCTTCCGCTTCCCGACCTTGACCCAACTCACGACAACTTAGTGTCCTGTCCCCTGAATTTGCAACACGACTGAGATTGTCATCCTGAGCGGAGTCCGCCGCGGCGGACGCAGTCGAAAGCCTGCCCTGAGCGAAGCCGAATTGAACCTGCGGTTAAGTTTGCAACCCAACTGAGATTGTCATCCTGAGCGAAGTTGATCGCGCATGCGATCAACGCAGCCGAAGGACCTGCGGTTCGGTGAGCCCGGTTTTTTAAACGAATTTCCGGGACACCATAACCAGGATCGCATCGATCGAATGATCCCGAGGTCGATCGAACTGAGAAAGAAAATGGCCGGCAACTTCGCGGATTTACGCAGCGGAGTTTGCCGGCCTTTCATTGACCGCGGAGCCGGGCGATAGAATTGCGTTCTTGTTACTTCAATCCGATTCCGCGCCGCGAAGAGGTTGACCCATGCCGATGGAACGCCGCTGTTTTCTGAAATCTGCCGCAGCCGCTGCCGGGCTCGCGCTGGCTCCCCGCTTTGTCCGCGCCGAGGAGCAGGTTGCCCGCGCCACCCGTGCCATGCCTGCGCCGAAGATCAAGGACATCAGCGTAATCGAGTGCGCGCCGGCGGGCGTGCGGCTCTCCGTCGTGAAGATTACGACCGACCAGGACGGGCTCTATGGATATGGTTGTGCGACATTCACGCAGCGTGCCGACTTGGTGAAGCCGGCGGTGGAGAAGTATCTCAAGCCATTCCTGCTCGGCAAGACCACCGACC
>DASXGD010000202.1:0-2504 GCA_036489245.1 Occallatibacter sp.
TGACGTTCTTTGCGCATGTGCACCCCACGCTGGCTAAGGACGGCACCCTGCGCTATGAGACGGCATTTCCGAAGCCCGGCATGTATCGTCTGCTGGGCGATTTCTACCCGACTGGTGGCGTCCCGCAGCTGATTGCGGAAACTGTTTTTGTTCCCGGTTCGGCGGAAGATATTCCGTCGTTTGACCCCATCGTCCTCAAGCCGGACGTGGAAGCCCAGAAAGGCGAAAACACCACGATGGAGCTGGAACTGTCGCCGGTGCAGCCGATTGTGGGCGAGAAAACGCTTCTCGAATTTAAACTGAAGCCCGCCGACGGCATGGAAAAATACCTTGGCGCGTGGGCCCACATGATGGCGGCAAGCGATGACCTGGTGGACACGCTGCACGAACATCCATTCTCAGCCGATGGCGGCGATACGATGTATTTCAACGTGATCTTCCCGCGGGCGCGTACTTATCGCGTGTGGGTGCAATTCCAGCGCAAGGGAGTGTTGAATACGGTGGCATTCAATATTCCGGTGACCGAACTGAAGTAAAGAGTATGGCGCGCGGATGGGAAAGCAAGGACGTCGAAAACCAGATTGAAGACTGGGCCGGCGACCACGCCCGCGCCACCCGTACGATTTCCCCGCAGGAGCTGCAATTGCGCGACCTGGAACTGACGCGAACGCGGCTTCAGCGTGAGATGGCTGAAACCGAGAATGCGCGCCTGCGGGAACAGAAGCAGCTGGCTCTACATCACGTCGAGAAGCAGATTGCGGCACTGCTGCCGCTTCCGAAGAAACCGGCGTAGAGTTGAGACTCGTCTTTGCCCCGGCAAAGACGTGCGCCGCAGCATTTTCTCATCGAAAGATGAGCCTGAACTGAGGTAGGGAGGTCGGTTACCGGGGAACTCCTTTCGGGTTTGGTTTTGAGAGTGAGGGACCAGCCGTCGGCGCGGTGGAAATGTGGGAATCGCGGCAGCGATTTCCAAGGGCGGTGGGAAGGGTGGAAAACCTGTTTTTGGTTTTCCGTGCTTTCCATCCGACCGTCCTTTCCACCACGCTCCCGGATCCTGTTTGCAGTTGCCCGCATCAGGCGCTCCGCCTGGCGATGCCGGTCATCAGTTTCTGTTTGGCCTGTTGCATCGCGAGGGCCGCTTCGGTGTCGGATTGGGTTGCCGCGAATCTCGTCAGATCCCCGAGGCTTACGCCGCTCCGCAGGTAACTTTCGCACTCCGGCATTTGACTGAAGATTTCGAAGGGCGTGGCCCAACTCCGATAGACTCGCCGTCGCTTGCCGTTCGGCGCTTCCTCGATTTCGGCGATCGCGCAGGGCCGGTGAAAGTTGAGATACGGATTCAGATACTGCCGATGAAACTGATCGACGGCTTCGGCATGCTGCGCTGCGATATGAGTGAAACCCATGTGCTTGCGGATGATGGCTCCGTTCTTTGACTCCACCAGACCGTTGTCTCCCGTGCGATGCGCCCGTGATTTGGTCTGCTCGATCAGAAGTTTGCCCAGCAGTTTGGCGACTGTATAGTTGATGAACTCGCTGCCGTTGTCGGAGTGAAACCCGCGGATGGTGAACGGAAACTGTTCCAGTAACTGCTCCAGCAACGGAATCAGCCAATGTTCGGAGATCTGCGGCGTGGTTGCCACAATCTCCCACTGTGTCACTTCGTCCACTGCGTTGATGTGATATACACCCTTGTTGCCGTCCCGGTCGCCCTGATGCACGGTGTCGATGCGCAGATATCCGGGACGTCCCTGCGGCCGAGGTTTGCGCCGCTCGCCGATCGGGATGACCGTGGGCCGGGTCGGCTGGTAGCTGGTATTGCGCTTGCGATAAGCTTCCGAGTTGCGGAACCGGTAGATCTGCGCCACCGAGATCTGAGACAGACATTCGAAGGCGGACTGGCCATACTCGGCGTGTTCGCGCTCCAGTATCCGCTTCGTCGCCGGGCCGCTCAGATTTCCGTGACTCTTGTCGACATAAGCCAGCAGTTCCACGTCTCCTTTTGTGTAGCGGCTGGTGAACTTCCGGCGCTGATAGGGCGCCGCCTTCACGCGGCCGCTTTCGACATAGCCGGCGATCAGACGGGTCACCTGTGCCCGGCTCAGACCCGTCATGCGAGCCATGTACCGCCTCAGCAGTCCTTTTTCCAGCTTGCTCAGGCTCGCGTACCGGTGCCGCACCAGCGTCCGCTCCACCCAGGCGTATACTTCCCCGCGTCCCTGGCCGGCGAACCGCACCTCGCCGCTTCCTGCCAGAAACGCCCGGATCTGCTCCAGGCTCGTCGTTTCCGAATCGTCCATGCTGATGATCAATCCCCAGCATCCCGACCCTGCCCTTCAGGCTCATCTTGTGTGAGAATCCAATGCCCGTTTCAGGCTCATCTTGTATGAGACAAGAGTGGGGAAGAGCGAATCGATTAAAACGCGATAGAATCTGAGAAACGAAAAGGAGACGATCCATGTCTGTTCCCACGGCGCTGCGGCGCACTTTGCAGGTATCGATTG
>DASXGD010000240.1:0-1939 GCA_036489245.1 Occallatibacter sp.
AAGTTGGCACGCGTTGATCGGCCTCGCCATGAAGGATCAGCAGGGGTGTCGTGACTTTGTCGGCAAAAGCCACGGCAGAGAATTGGCGAAAGGCTTCGGGATCTTCGTCCGTCCAGCGCGCGTCGTAGTCGATCTGCTGGACGTCGCTGGTCCACAAAAAGGGCCCCCAGTCGGTTATGCCGGCGCCTTCAATTGCAGCCTTGTAACGGCTGGTCTGGGTCACAGTCCAGGAGGTCATGAACCCGCCCGCGCTCCAGCCAAAGATGGCTAGGTGCGCCGGATCGGCCCAGCCCTGGGCGACGGCGAAGTCGGTCGCGCTATCGACGTCGGAGTAGGCCCGGTCGCCGAAATGTTGGTAGATTGCAGCCAGAAAATCGGCCCCGTAGCCGGTGGACCCGCGGTACTCGGGCTGCAGAACCACATAGCCAAGCCCGGCGATGACGCGGGCCAGAGGGTCCAAACCCAACTCGTCGTTGGCTTCCGGGCCGCCGTGCGGAAAGACCAGAAACGGATATTTCTTGCCCTCCTCGTAGCGTGCCGGAAATGTGGCAATGCCTTCGAGAGCGATGCCTTCTTTGCTTTTCCATCGCACGGCGCGCACCGAGCCCATTTCGACGTTGGCCAATTGCGGATCGCTCTCGCGGGTGATCCGCCGCAGGTGGTCGCCGTCAGCCACCGCGACATTTCGACTATGGCTGGGGTCGCCAACGGTAACCGCCGCATGATCGCCCCCGCCGCTATATTCCGGTGTGACCGGGGTGCTCCCGACGACCCCGTCGGTCCATGTATATACAAGCTTCAAGGCGCCGTCCTGAAAGCTGTCGACCTCATTTTTGACTCCGCGGTTGACCACCACCCACACGTGTCCCTGCGCGGAGCCGGCGAGCTCGGCGGCGGTTCCATTCAGATCGGGCGTGCTGTCCTTCGCCGGACCACCGCCGGCCGGGACAGTCCACACGTGCTCCGGCGTCAAGACCTTGGAGTTTGTAGAGAGAAATGCGAGAGCGCGTCCTGCATCAGCCCACGCGATGCCGCTTACAGCGTTGGGAATGTCGACTATGTGCTTCGCCCCTGTCTGGCTGCAAACATCGATGGAACTGCTCACGTCGTGATGGCCGATCCGTGGAAGCTGCGAAAGCACCGCAAGCGAGTCGCTGTTGGCGTTCCAGGCCGGCGTGTCGGGCCCTCCACCAATGGCCGAAGAGGAAACCAATTTCAGATTCGGGCACCACCACTGGCCGGCGGTGCCGTCGGAGTTGACAACATAAATGCTGGACTCGTCCGCTTCCTGCACGTGACGGGTCTTGTCGAGAGGATCCGGCGGCCGGGGATCGGCGATCAGGGCGAAGCGCTTGCCGTCCGGCGATGGCCGGGCAGCCTGTATGCCGCGCGGCAACAGGACAACGGTCGAGGGAACTGCCGCGGCCTTGGTCTTCTCCAAAGGAAAGACGGCAAGCTGGCGTACCTGGTTCACCGAGTAGGAACCGTAGAGGCCGTGCGCATCGCGGGTGAAGCCCAGGGGAGTGAAGTCGTTGGGCAGATCGAGCTTGGCGGGGTGACTTCCCGCGGGATCGATCGTCCACCACTCCTTTTGTGTGGGACCGTGGTCGGCGCCGAAAGTGACCTGGTAGAGGATGGTTCCGTCGGTGGCAACGGCCGCCGCAGACGCGCTGCGGAGCGCCGCCCAATCCTTCGCGGTGAAGGGCGCCTTGGACAGTTGAGATTGGGCCAGGGTCAGCAGGGATGGGGCGAATGCCAGGGTTAATAATGCGGAGGGAATCCATTTCATTTTTGATTCCTCAGGTCTTGTTCAGCGGGTTGCAGTCATCGCGGGTGGTTCAGGCGTTTGCTGGTCACGAACCGATTTGCCCCCGGGCGAGCGCGATGCAGTGAGCAGGTTCTGATACCCAGGCCCGCGCAGAACCTTGCCCGGCAGCGC
>DASXGD010000259.1:0-7367 GCA_036489245.1 Occallatibacter sp.
GGTGACGCTCCGGCCATGGGAGTTGAAGACGGTAATCGTCGAACGCCATGCAGGCAGCAAGACAGAACTGCGGGAGGTCACCTCGATCGAGACCCCGCTCAATCGCTGACGCGCTTTCGCCGCGTGGCGGCGCTCGCTCGCTAAAACGTAAATCAACCGCTTTCATCCTGATCGGTCGGCTTTAACCGTGAAGCTCAAATTCACTGAGTTATCGATTAATCTTCAGCAGGCCCTTTTCCACCAGCACCGGCGGCCTTCGCAAGTGGGTCGCCTGCTCGAACGCGTACGCCCAGCCCAGCAGATCGCCGTCTCTCCAGCGGCGCGCAGAAAACTCCAGCCCAAAAGGCAGCCCGCTCGTGTAGAACCCCGCCGGCACCACGATCGCCGGCACGCCGATCATGTTCACCCACCCGGTCTCGCTGTGCGGGCCCGTACTGAGCACTCCATCCTGCGCCATCGTCTCGTCCGGCGGCGGCATCTGGATCGCGGGATAGACGTACCCGTCGAGGTGCATGCGGTCGAGAGTCTCGTTATATTGATCGAGCACGCGCTTTCTGGGAATCCGCACATCGGCATCTGCCTGGGGATTGTTTTCGAAATTGACCTGCGCAACCACGTCCCGAGGATCCTGCGGATCGGGCTTGCCGCCCCCGATGATCGTCGCCGGCAGCGGAGACCCAACGGCCTGCTCATATTCCTTCGCCGAGTGGTACTGGGCCGGGCCATAGTGCGCCAGAAAGTTCTCCGTCCCCTCCCGGACGTAGGGCATGGTGCCAATCCGCGAAGCCGCTTCCGCAAAGCTGTCGGGCAAGATCGAATCCGGGCTCGAATCCAGCATCACCACCGTCGCGCCCGCCCTTCGCAGTGCCTCCACAGCTTTCATGAAAGCCGTGCGCGTCTCCGGCTGCAGTGGCAACCGCGATCCCTCCCGGGCCGCGGCGGCGCGAACCGGCGGCTCCCCGGCGGGTATGCCCTGAAACGGAATTCCCGCTCCGTCGAGAATGAACGCCGGAACCCCGAATCGTTTGCCCTTGAGCGCGTCGGCTCTCAAGTACTTGGTGTAAGGTCCCGGTTGCGCGCTCGCGCGTGACCACTCCGTCGCCTGGTCCATGGGGTCTTCTCCCGCCATCACGGTCAGCGCAATGGCCGCGTCGGTGACATCCCGCGCAATCGGCCCGGTGTTATCGAGCAGCCAGTCAAGCGGCGCGATGCCCGCAATACTCACGAGCCCGCGCGTCGGAAACACCCCCACCAGGGCGCTGGTGGCCGCCGGCATGCGTATGGAGTTGCCCGTATCCGTGCCATTGCCGAGCACCGCCAGGTTTGCGGTAACCGCGGTGACGGTCCCCCCCGATGAACCGCCCGGGCTGAAGCGTACATCGTATGCATTCCCGGTGCGCCCGTAGGCTGTGCTGCGGTTGGTGTCGCTGGCCGCGAAGTCGGGCATGTTCGTCTTGCCCAGAATCACCGCGCCCGCCGCTCGCAATTTGGCCACGATCGTTGCATCGCGCGGTGCAATCAACTCGTGGCCGGGAATGACATACCCTTTCCAGCCATCGCTTGTGACCAGTCCCTCGACGCTGGTGTTCTCCTTGATGACGATGGGCACACCCCATATCGGTCCGCGGCGAAAATTCGCTCCGCCGGTCGCGGCCGCATCTTCGCGGGCAGCCGTTTCCCGCGCGCCTTTCACGTCCAGATACTCAACCGCGCCGTAGACCCCGTTGTACCGCCGTATCCGGCTGATATACCAGTTCACCACCTGCGTCACGGTGTACTTGCCGGTGCGGTAGTAGCCCTCCAGCCGGGGAATCGTGACTTCGAGCAGATCGCGGTCCATCGCCGCGAGCGACGGTTGCGCGGCGGCCGGCGCCTGTGCGCTCCCGGGAGTCATGCAGGAGGACAAGACCAGTGCAGCGATCAAGCCGACCCGCACGCATAGTCTGATCGGCATAAATCCCCCATTCCTGGGCAGCCTTCAAGAAAGAAAGTTGGCGGGATAGAGCGGATCAATGAAGAAGAAAGAAGAAGAAGAAGAACCTCGATCAGATATCGAGGTTCTTCACATCCAGCGCATTGTCTTCGATGAACTTCCGCCGCGCTTCCACGTCTTCGCCCATGAGCGTAGTGAAGATGGTCTCAGTCTCGGCAATGTCTTCGAGCTTCACCGAGAGCAGCGTGCGCCGCTCGGGATCCATCGTGGTCTCCCACAACTGCGTCGAAGTCATCTCGCCCAGCCCCTTGTAACGCTGCACCTGGTAGTCTTTCTTGCCCTGCTCCACGATGTAGGCGAACAGCTCGCGGGCGGTCTGCTTCTCCACCGGCTCGCGGGGGATACGGGCCGCACGCCGGGCCTGTTTGGCCTCAGCCTTGGCCTCGACAGGCGCCTGGCCCTCTTCGAATTCCGTGCCCTCGGGCTCCTCGGCAGCGGCCTCCGCAGCCCCTTTGCCGGCAAACTCGATGAGAAACGGCGGCTCGAGATAGTCCTTGATCTGCGAGTATTTCGACATCATCTGCCGGAATTCAGGGCTCGAAGCCAGGTTCCAGTCGATGCAGCGGGTTGCACCCTGAGAGTCGGTAAAGCAGACCGACCAGGTGTGGTGCTCCTCGTCCTCGACCGGCTTGCTGAGCTTGATCTGGAACTCCGCCGCTACCTCCGAAAGCTGTTCGTGGAGACGCTGGATCTTTTCCGGCACGTCGCTCCCGTCCTTGGATGCGAAGTCCGAGCGGTGCACCAGTTCCGCGCGCGCCAGCAGTTCGGTGAGCTTCTCGTTGCGGATCCGCTTGTCTACCTTCTCCACGAAGGCCAGGTACTCGTTCAGATAGCCCATGAAGCGCGTCAGGTCCGCGCCTTCGATGTGGCTGGCATTTTCTCCGTGGCGAACGATGATGCCTTCTGAAGCCCGCTTCACCATCACTTTCACAAACTCGCGGTCGTCCTTGATGTACTGCTCGAAGCGGCCCTTCTTGATCTTGTAGAGCGGCGGCTGGGCGATGTAAACATTGTCGCGCTTGATCAACTCCGTCATGTGGCGGAAGAAGAACGTCAGCAGCAGCGTGCGGATGTGCGAGCCGTCCACGTCGGCGTCGGTCATCAGGATGATCTTGCCGTAACGCAGCTTGGTGAAGTCGAAGTCGTCCTTGCCAATGCCGGTTCCGAGCGCCGTGATCATGGCGCGGATTTCCTCGTGCCCCAGCATTTTGTCGTAGCGGGCCTTCTCCACGTTGAGGATCTTGCCCTTCAGCGGCAGAATGGCCTGGAACCGCCGGTCGCGGCCCTGCTTGGCGGTGCCCCCGGCGCTTTCGCCTTCGACCAGGTAGAGTTCGCAGCGGTCCGGATTGCGTTCGCTGCAGTCGGCCAGCTTGCCGGGCAGGCCGCCGCCGTCCAGCGCGCCCTTGCGCCGGGTGAGGTCGCGGGCCTTGCGGGCGGCCTCGCGGGCACGCGCCGCGTCGATGGCCTTGTTGATGATCCGCTTCGCAACGGGCGGGTTCTGCTCCAGGAACATGCCCAGGCGCTCGTTCACGAACGCCTGCACCGTGCCCGCAATGTCCGAGTTGAGCTTGCCCTTGGTCTGTCCTTCAAACTGCGGCTGGGGCAGCTTGACGCTTACCACCGCCACCAGGCCTTCGCGGACGTCGTCGCCGCTCAGGTTCTCCTTCATGTCCTTGAAAAGCCCCAGCGATTGGCCAATGGCGTTGATGGTCCTGGTCAGCGCGGTGCGGAAACCCGACAGGTGCGACCCGCCGTCGACCGTGTTGATGTTGTTGGCGAAGCTGAAAACCGAGTCGGAGTAGCTGTCGTTGTACTGGAGAGCGATCTCCATCTCCACTCCGTCCCGCTTGGCTTCCATCACGATCGGCTTGTCGTGCAGCACCTGCTTGCCGCGGTTCAGGTGCTTGACGAACTCGGCGATCCCTCCCGCGTAGCGGAATTCCGTCCGTTTTGATTCCCCGGTCTTGGGATCGGTGGTGCGCTCGTCGGTCAGCGTGATTTCCAGTCCCTTGTTCAGGAAGGCCAGCTCCCGCAGCCGCTGGGCCAGGGTGTCGTAGTTGTACTCGGTCACCGCGAAGATGCTCTTGTCGGGCAGGAAGTGGACCTTGGTTCCGCGCTTCTTGCTGGTGCCGGACTTGCGCAGATCCGTGGTCGGCAACCCGCAGCTGAAATCCATCTCCCAGGTGGCGCCATCGCGCCAGATCTCGACATTGAATTCCTGGCTGAGCGCGTTCACGCAGCTCACTCCCACGCCGTGGAGGCCGCCCGAAACTTTGTAGGTCGAGGAGTCGAATTTGCCCCCGGCATGGAGCTTGGTCAGCACCACCTGGACAGCCGGCATCCGCTGGCCGTTGGGAAGATCCATCATGTCCACGGGAATGCCGCGGCCGTCGTCGACCACGGTAATCGAGTTGTCGACGTGGATCGCAACTTCAATTTTCTTGGCGTAGCCGGCCAGAGCCTCGTCGACGGAATTATCCACGACCTCGTAGACGAGGTGGTGGAGACCCATCTCTCCGGTCGACCCGATATACATGGCCGGGCGCAGGCGAACCGCCTCGAGGCCTTCCAGGATTTTGATGTTTTCGCCGGTGTAACTATCGTTATCGCCGGCCGCAGGTAGGATCGGTGTTTCAGTCGCCATAAATGTCCGTTCGGCCTTTGTTCACGCCCCAAAGGTAATGAGCGGTTCGGAGGGGTCCTCCGGACGGGTCGACCTGGGGATTAACCGCTTGAAAAGACGGGGGCTTTGAACAAATTTGCCTGTACCTATTTTAGCACGCGGGCGGGCCAGAACGGAGGTGGGATTGTCATACCCTGACGGTAACCGCTTGCAGATTACCTAAATCCGGGGGATAATCTTCTTTAGATTAGCAAATACATAGGAAAATGTCTGGAAAAAAGGCACTTAGTCCGGGCTGTGTGGACTACCATTTTAGTAACGCGGGACAACCTGATTCCCGCTTCTGACAGATTCCTAAGGAGTAACTCATCATGAAACTTGCCGTCCGCATTTTCGCGTTGTCCCTCGTCATCGCCGGCGCCGCTGCCGCTTCGCTTTCCTCTTCTTCCACCCACGCTATCCGCAGCCATCAGTCCGCGACCGAGAGCATGCCTATCCCCGGATGCGGACCGCATATGCCCACTTGCCCCACTTCAGGCAGCGGCCAGTAACAAATAACGGTAATCGCACGAAAGTGCTAGCGGGTCTCCTGCTTTTTTATTTGAGTAGCAGGGAAATAGGCGCTATCCTGAGGACTCTATTGGGATGGTGGACGACCCTCTATGCCTCTAAACTTCGCCATGTCCGTTCTGACCGGGGTGGAATTCCTCCTCTGGGCAACTCTGGCCTACTTGTTCTGGACGCGAAAACTGCAGCGCCGTTTCCCGGCCATGGGGAATTACCTCGCTCTCCACGCCGTTTCCTCACCCGTGTTGTTTGCCATTCTGTTCATCCAGTCCCGCCCCGGGGGCGACATCTTCTTCCCCGTTTACTTCTTTGCTTATTGGGGTGTGTACATCGCCAGCGCGGTCCTGTTGTTCTTTGTGTGCATGGAGGTGTTCCGGTCTGCCCTGGCGGCGTTTTCCGGACTCATGCGCTTCGGAATCCTGATCTTCCGCTGGGCCGTTCTTGCTTCCGTCATCGTCACCCTGTCGACCGTGACCTATTCCCATCGCGGCATCCTGATCATTCCCGACATCGCCTTCGGACTCATGCGCTCGGTCAGCATCCTGGAGCTTTGCCTGCTCGGTTTCCTCTGCCTGAGCATGAACGCCCTGCGGCTTCCGGTTCGCGACCTGGCCTTCGGGATTTCCCTTGGCTTCGGACTGTTATCGGCCAACGACCTCGTCGGGTCCATCATCGTCAAGCCCAACTCGTCCTTCACTGAGCCCTTCCAGGTTATCTACGAGGCAGTCGTTCTGGCGGCGCTCGGGATGTGGGTGGCCTATAGCGCAAATCCCCAGCCGGCACGCAGACCGCTGGTAGTTCCTGCCAACTCCACGATCTATCGCTGGAACGAGATTGCTTCCGCACTGGGTCATACCGGAACCCAGGTCGCCGTCGTGCAGCCCGCCAGCAGCTTCTTCCTCACCGATGTGGAGAAGGTGGTCGACAAGGTCCTCACCCGCAATCTGCACGAAAGCGAATCAAAATCCTGACGGTATTCCAAGCTCCTCGGGGGAGGGTGGACACAAATGGGTCGGAGCCATGTGGCTTCCGGCCCATTTGAGTTTTTGGGATCCAGGCCGCAGGCTTCTTTGGATCAATGGCAAAGGCCACGGCAACGCCGTGGCCTTTGGTATTACGAGCGCAAAATGGTCGTTACCCGGCCGCTACCGGCTCAATGGACGCAAAGCGTCCCCGGTTGCCGCGATCGGTAAACTTCACCCGGCCGCTCACCTTGGCGAACAATGTGTCATCGGAGCCGATGCCCACGTTCGGACCCGGCTTGATCTTGGTGCCGCGCTGGCGGATGATGATCGATCCACCGGTCACAAGTTCGCCGGCAAAAGCCTTGACGCCCAGCCGCTGCGCATTGGAATCACGTCCGTTTGTGGAGCTGCCTCCACCCTTCTTATGTGCCATCGCCGAATCCCCTTCTCAAAAACCAGCTCTTAGCCTTTGGCTATTAGCCGTTAGCTCAATCGTCCCTGCGGCCGCAATCTTGTTCGTCCCAGCGAGGAGCAGCTAATAGCTAAAAGCTAAGAGCTAACAGCTCGCGAATCGAGCTAGCTCGCCGTATACGTGACCCCGTCGGCCTCGATGGCCGTGATGCGAACTTCGGTAAAGTTCTGCCGGTGTCCCTGCAGCTTCTTGTATTGCTTCTTGCGCTTCAGATGGAACACCAGGATCTTGTCGCCGCGGCCCTCGCCGAGGATCTCGGCCGTGACCTTGGCCGCACCCGGCTTCACCACGCTGCCCGGCTCGCCTGAAACTGCCAGCACGTCGCTGAACTCGATGGTCTTGTCTTCCGACGGGGACACAACGCTTTCAATCTTCACCACATCGCCGGGCGCGACTCGATATTGCTTTCCACCGGTGCGTACAACTGCGTACATAAGTCCTCCAGAGCTGCACGCCACGCGCGACACGCTCATCCAAAGAATCAAAAAAGGCGGAAACTTCCTCGCCGCGGTCCGCTCAAGCCCCAAGTGCTTTTGGGCGAACGCCTGCGGCGGCAGGCAGGAATCGCCAAACTAGAGTAGTTTACCGGGTTTACCGGCCAGGGTCAACGGCTCGATGCTGCCAGACACCTCGGGTTAAGCAGCCCGGCACTTCGGGTTCGCCCTACTCCTCCACAATCGCCAGGTCCCAGGCGGGGAGCGTCAGTGCAGCCCCCTTGGCCACGGCCTTCCCGTCCAGCAGGTTGGT
>DASXGD010000290.1:0-2478 GCA_036489245.1 Occallatibacter sp.
CGGCAAGCCGAAGAAGAAGCGCATCATCGCCCGCGAGCGCGCCTACCACGGTAACACCGTGATGTCGGGATCGATGACCGGGCTGAGCCTCTATCACGACCTGATGGATTTGCCCGTCCCCGCCGTCC
This sequence comes from Occallatibacter sp., assembly GCA_036489245.1. Classification (GTDB taxonomy): domain Bacteria; phylum Acidobacteriota; class Terriglobia; order Terriglobales; family Acidobacteriaceae; genus Telmatobacter. The sequence continues at coordinate 129 of DASXGD010000290.1, forward strand.
TGCGCACCGGGGCACCGCACCACTACTGGGGCGCCGAGCGCGGCGAAACCGAAACCCAGTTTTCCGCCCGCCGCGCCGCCGAACTCGAGGCCCTGATCCAGCGCGAAGATCCCGAAACCATCGGCGGCTTTATCGGCGAACCTGTACTCGGGACGGGAGGCCTGGTGCCTCCGCCGGCCGGCTACTGGGCTGCCATTCAGGCCGTGCTGCGCAAATACGACATCCTGCTCATCGCCGACGAAGTCATCACCGGATTTGGCCGCACCGGGCGCATGTTCGGCAGCGAACTCTACGAGATCGAGCCCGACCTGATCACCGTGGCCAAAGGAATCACCTCGGCCTATGCGCCGCTGTCGGCGTCTATCATCAGCGAGCGCATTTTCCGGGTGATTGAAGACGGTGCGGAGACGGCGGGCATCTTTCCCCACGGCTACACCTACACCGGCCACCCCATCGGTGCGGCCGCCGCCAACGCCAACCTCGACATCGTGGAAGGCGAGAACCTCGCCGGCAACGCGGGCGAGGTTGGAGCTTACATGTTGAATCTGCTGCACGACGCGTTTGACCACCTGCCCATCACCGGCGAAGTGCGCGGCGTCGGCCTCATGCTGGCGGTCGATTTCGTCGCCGATCCGGCCACCCGGCGCAGGTTTGACCCGGCTCTGAAGGTGGCCTACCGCATTTCCAACGCGGCTCGCGAGCGCGGAGTCATCACCCGCCCCATGCCTCAGAGCGAGGCGGTGGGCTTTGCGCCCCCGCTGGTCCTCACCCGCGGCGACGCCGAGCAGATCGTGGACATCGTAGCCTCGGCAGCGCGCCAGCTCGTGGATGAGTTATCGCGCGAGACGGTACAGGCCTGATTCGAAGCCCGCAAGATTCAAGGTCACGGGAATTGGATTCAAAGCTGGCGTCCGTGTAGTTGTGTCCGAGTGTGCGACGATCCAACCGAGACGCAAATGTCGCGCTCTTTCTCCGCGGGAGAAAACGAAAATAGCCCGGGGTGGAGCGTAGCGAAACCCCCGGAAGACGTCCCAGCGCATGCCGCTGCCCCGTAGGGTCGGCCCGATCCTGACGGTGTAGAGATAAACCTCTGACTATCGACAAATATGTTGAGTATACTGTGGAGGGAACTACACAATGGAGACCGTTCAAATCGTCCTCGATAAGAAACTCCTCCAAGCCACCGATCAGGCTGCGCGGCGGACAAAGCAAAACCGTTCTGCATTGGTGCGCGATGCCCTGAGGGAACACCTGCGGCGACTCGAAACGTGCGCCACCGAGGAACGCGATCGCCAGGGCTATTCGAAGCAGCCGGCGAAGACAACTGAGTCCCGACTGTGGGAATCGGAGGCGGCGTGGCCACGAGAATAGCCCGCGGGGAGGTGCGTCTCTACAGTTTTGCTCCCCCTGACAAGAAAAGACCAGTTGTGGTGCTGACTCGCGACAGTGCCATCGCCTATTTGCCCACGGTCACCGTCGCACCCGTCACCTCGACAATCCGCGGCGTGCCATCCGAGGTTCTCCTGAGCGAGGAGGACGGCATGAAGGAACCCTGCGCGGTCAACCTCCACAACCCCGTCACAGTCGTTCAAGAAAAATTGGGGAAGCGCGTGGCACAGTTAAGTCCTCTGCGAATGCATCAGATCTGCGCAGCCTTACGGTTCTCCCTGGGATGCGATCGGGAACTTTGAGAATACGCTCCCTAGAGTTTCAAACCCGAAACTTCCCAATCGGCGACGATACGACCGCGATCCCTAACCCCGCACACACTCCGCTACCCACTGCGCTGTCATTCTGAACGCAGTGAAGGATCTGCGGTTGCTTTTTTGGGGAACTCTGGACTGCCGTTACTTCCCAGTTGGGGACCATCCTCCCGCTACGGCTAAGCTCGGCTACAGCTGGACGGGAATTCGCTCGCTGATGATGGGGATGGCAAAAGCGGAAGCGAAGTCGTAGTCCCACCTGCATGATGGCGGACAACAATGTTTGCCTGCGGCGTTAATTGACAAGGGCGCGGGTGAGTTCGAGGAGCAAGATCGCCGCAAGCTAATCGATGCGAAGTGCCTTCATGGGGTCGAGCTTTGAGGCCCGCACGGCGGGCAACCATGTGGCCGCTAGCGCTACGGTGCTGAGGACCATGGGAACCGTGATGAAGACGGCAGGGTCCCAGCTTTTCACTCCATAAAGAGAGCTGGCGATCAGGCGCGTGAGCCCGAATGCAGCTCCGGTGCCGAGGACGACTCCGGCAAGCGCCAGGCGCATGCCCTGCCACACCACCATCCGGCGGATGTGGCGCCGGTCGGCCCCCAGTGCCATGCGAATCCCGATCTCGCGCACGCGCTGCGTCACG
>DASXGD010000308.1:0-4069 GCA_036489245.1 Occallatibacter sp.
AGATCGTTCTTCATGAATTCCGCATTGCGCAGGCTGGTGAGCGGCCAGATCCCCGCGATGACCGGAATGCGCATGCCTCGAATCCGCTTGAGAAAATCCTCCAGCAGGCGCAGATCGAACACCGGCTGGGTGATAACGTACTCGGCGCCGGCCTCCACCTTGTACTGGAAGCGCCGCAGCTCATGCTCGATATCGGGAACGCCCGGGTTGGCGGCTACGCCGATGGTGAAATTGGTGCTGGCGCCGATGGAGTTGTTGCCGATGTCCAGCCCGTGATTCAGCCGCTGCACGATGTTCACCAGGCCGATGGCGTCCACATCGAACACCGCGGTCGCATCGGGATAGTTGCCCAGCTTGGGTGGATCGCCGGTGAGGCACAGAATGTTGTGCAGCCCGATCGACGACGCGCCCAGCAGGTCCGACTGGATGCTGAGAATGTTCCGGTCGCGGCAGGTGTAGTGCAGGATCGTTTCGATCCCTGTGTGCTGCTGGATTTGGATGCACAGGCTCTGCGCGCTCATGCGAGCCGAGGCGCGCGGCGAGTCGGGCACATTGATTGCGTACACCCCCAACTGCGCCAGCACTTGCGCTGCTTCGATCTCCTGCACACAGTTGATACCCCGCGGCGGCACAATCTCCACCAGGGAAACAAAGGCGCCCTCCTCCACCAGTGCCCCAATGCGCGACCGCTGGCCGAGCGGCGCAGGGGGAGTCTGGGTCGATAACGCAGCGTGCATTCCGCCTTCGGCCCTGCGCCCCTGTGCATCGATCGCCCGCATCGCCGTGCGCATGGCCCGGATGTGATTGGGGGTAGTGCCGCAGCAGCCGCCCACCATTTGCGCTCCCGCCGCAATCGCCTTGCGCGCAAAGCCAGCCATGTACTCCGGGGTGCAGAGATAGATGTTGCGCCCCTCCACCTCCCGCGGCATACCCGCATTCGGCATGGCCGCGATGGGCAGCGTGGTCGCCCCGCGCATCGCTTCCACGGCCGTCAGTACCGTCGACGGCCCGGTCGAGCAATTCACGCCCAGTGCCTGCGCACCCCACTCCGTCAGCAGAGCCGCGGCCTGCTCCGGCGACGATCCGTCGAGGCAATTGCCCTCATCATCCACCGTCACCATCACCAGCACGGGCAGATCGGGCGCCGCTTCTTCGGCCGCCAGCAAAGCTTCACGGGCTTCATTCAGCGCGGGCATGGTTTCCACGATCAGCAGGTCCACGCCCGCCGCGACAAGGGCGCGAATCTGCTCCACAAACGCCGCCCGCGCCTCGTCCAGGCCCGTCTTGCCCAGCGGTTCGAGTCGCACGCCCAGCGGCCCAATCGCTCCCGCGACCCAGGCTTCGCCGGCCTGCTTGTCCTTTAGGTGGACAACCGCCTCGCGAGCCAGCCTTACCCCCGCGGCGTTGATCTCCGCCACCTTCCCCGCTAACCCGTGGCGCGACAGCCGGAAGCGATTGGCCCCGAAGGTATTCGTCTCCAGGATTTCCGCTCCCGCCTGAAGGTACTCCGCGTGCACCGCGAGAATCAGGCCCGGGTCCGACAGGTTCAGCTCGTCATAACAGCGGTTGATGAACACGCCGCGGGCATACAGGACCGTGCCCATTGCGCCGTCGGCAAGCACGGGCCGGGTGCCGAAGATGTCGGCGAATGATGGCATTCTGTAGCCATCCTACCCCATTCGCTTCTGTGCCGGGCGCTCCGCGGCCGCTCGGCCGGGCCCGGTACCCGCCGCATCCGGAGGCACGGGTTGCTTTGTTATACTTCGGGAGTCAAAAGCATTGCTGGAACCGGGGTTGCACCGGGTTCTCCGCCCATCGATCTTCGTCCGTATTCGAACGTTCGAGCGGGGTTGCTGCCCGATCGTCGCAGGAGTCGCAACCGCATCTTGATTTTCTTTCACCGCGGCCGCCGCGACCCCAATCGCGGGACGTTTTGCTTTCCGTAGAGGTAAGGGATTTTGAAGAAAAGCAGTCTTTGGTTGAGCTCCGCAGCAGCCCTGATAATCGCTGCGATCCTCTCAGGTTGTGGAGAGACGACTTATTTTGCAGGCCGCCCGCTACCGCCCAGCACATTGATCAACCGGGTCATGATCGCGGTGCAAAACCCAAGCGCATTTACCAAGGGAGCGCTCGTTATCGTTGACGCCTTTTACGATATCCGGTCCAGCTACAACGGCAAGACTCCCAGCTTTTCCATTAGCGGATTCTCCGGCTCCCTTCCCGTCTCCATCCAGAACATGCCCGAGGAACAGCTGGGCGCCGTGTATGGCTCCGGCGATGGCAGCCTTACCTACATCAATTACTCCAAGGAATCCACCGCCGGTGCGCAGTCCGGCCTGAACGGCGTTTCTGCCAGCGTCTTTACCACGCGCAGCCAGGCCTTCGTCTTCGCCGCCAGCCAGGCGTCTCACGTCCTTTCCGTAGTTGACAAGGCGACGGGCGCCACCTACTCGCTGAGCCTTCCCGGCGTATATCGAGTCAGCGTCAACCCCGGTGGCACAGCTGCCCTGGCCTTCGTGCAGAACTCCAATTATGTGTACTACCCGGTCAAGCTCACCGCCAACCAGACCATCGCCTTCTCCGGCGGTCCGACCACGTGGCCCAAAGCTGCAATGGATTGCGAGCCTTTGAACGGACCGGGATGGTGTCTTTTCCAGGCGCAGAGCCCCGACAGCGCGGACCAGTACGGTATCCCGTTCGGAGCTCCCCTGACGTTCGACCGCCCCATCAAAGCCGTATTCTCCGCCGATGGCGGGACCGCCCATGTGCTCAACTGCGGGCCCGAATGCGGGGGAACAACCGCCTCCGTTTCCCTGCTCCCAGTCAACCCCATGATTTTCCAGTTGGGCCAGGGATCAGGCAAGCTTCCGGCCACCGGCAGTGTCCCAACCATTCCCATCCCAGGCGGGGCCAGCAACGCGTTGGTAACCACTTCGACCATGTATGTCGTCGGCCAGGCGTTGCAGCCCGACGGCCTGTTCACCGGGAATTTGACAGTCGTTAACCTGGCCTCCAATACCCCGGGAAGTCCGGTTTCGATCAGTGATGGAGCGCCCGGCGCACCCAGCCGCATCATCATGGCCGACGACAGCACGCTGTGGATCGGTATGACAAAGTGCACCAACGGCGAGCGCTACGCCAAGGGTCTGCCCTATGGCTGCCTGACCATGTTCAATACGTCTAGCAATACGGTAACCCTGCTTGAGCCCTACCAGGGGGACCTCACCGGAATCGCCGATGTCGAGGGACTGCACAAGGTCTACGTGGCGCAGGGCGGCCAAGTGTATATCTACCACACCACGGATGGCATGGCGCTGAATAACCAGTTTGTGACCGTAACCGGTACCGCGTACGACGTGGCCTACATGGACGGCACCACCGACGCCAACAACACCGTCTACTGACCGGTCGGTTTTCGCGGTCGGAAAGACGCCCAGTGCCCCCATCCTTCCGCCTTTCTTTGCGGAGACCACGAACCCAACCGGTTCGATTCGCGATGAGCCGACCACCATGACCGCAGTCCAGGCCGATCCACTCTTAGCCGACGTTCTCGCCATCGCCGCCCACCGCGATGATGTGGAGCAGACCTGTGGGGGAACCCTGTTGCGGATGGCGGCGCGCGGCCTGCGCACTGCGATTCTCGATCTGACCCGGGGCGAAGCCGGCACCCGCGGCACCACGGACGACCGCGCCCGCGAAGCCGCCGAAGCCGCTCGCCTGCTGGGCGTGGGCTGGCGCGAAGCCCTCGACCTGCCCGACGGCGCCATCGGAAACACTCTCGAAAACCGCCTCAGGATCGTGGGCGAGTTGCGTCGGGTGCGTCCCCGCGTTGTGATCCTTCCCTACTGGCAGGCGCGCCATCCCGACCATGCCATCGTCGCCTCGCTCGGTTACGAGGCCTGCTTCCTTTCCGGCCTGGCCAAGTACGAAACGAACCTTCCGCCACACCGCCCGTTCAAAATCGTCTATGCCAGCCTCTATGCTGACGTGCGGCCCAGCTTCATCGTCGACATCACACCCTTCATCGAGCAGCGCCACTCGGCCCTGATGGCTTATAAGTCCCAGTATG
>DASXGD010000324.1:0-2843 GCA_036489245.1 Occallatibacter sp.
GGAGACGCCGGCCGGCAAACAGGTTCTGATCGCCTCCCGGCGTTTGGTCTCCTTCGCCAACCGCCACGTGGCCGCCATCTCCTACCGTGTGACGCTCCTCAATGCGCCGGCCTCCGTCGTGATCTCTTCGGAGATGAAGGCTGATGAACCGAGCGTCTTCACCAATGCGAACGATCCACGCCAGACGAGGGTCTTTGCAGGCCGGGTGCTCCATCACCGAACCAGCTACGCCAAAGACCGCCGGATCGTGCTGTGCCACGCGACTGAGAAAAGCCGCTTGATGCTGGCGTGCGCGACTGACCACGCGCTGGAGACTTCATGCCCGCATTCCCAGAAGGTTTCCCACACCGAGGATTTTGGCCAGATCGCCTTCACGATCGACGCCCGTCCAGGCTGTTCAATCGATCTCACCAAATTCATGGTCTACCACACGTCGGGGACGGCTTCGGTTGAAGAACTCTGCGGCCGCGCGGAGTGGACTATGGATCGCATTGCGACCCAGGGGTTCCAGCAATTGCTCCTTTCCCAAGAGCAGTACATGGAGGATTATTGGCGCCGTGGCGATGTCCACGTCAGGGATGTCAGAGAAGAACGCACGAAGCGCAGCACCGTAGAGATCCAGCAAGCGATCCGCTTCAACCTATTCCATATCCTGCAGGCCTCGGCGCGCGCGGAAGAGGCGGGTGTGCCGGCCAAGGGTCTCACCGGGCAGGCGTATGAGGGGCATTATTTCTGGGATACCGAGATTTACCTGCTGCCGTTTCTTATCTATACCTCTCCTCGGATTGCCAAGAATCTACTGACCTTCCGCTACAAGATGCTGCCGCAGGCGCGGGCGCGCGCCAGGGAACTAGGCCATCGCGGCGCGATGTTCCCGTGGCGCACCATCAGCGGCGAAGAAACATCCGCGTACTACGCCGCCGGGACCGCGCAGTACCACATCAACGCGGACATCATGTATGCGCTGCGCAAATACGTCCAGGCGACCGGTGACCAGGAGTTCCTGCAGGACTGCGGCGCCGAGATGCTCGTGGAAACGGCACGCCTATGGCAGAGCTTGGGATTTTACTCGGACGCAAAGGGCGGAAAATTCTGCATCAACTCCGTCACCGGGCCCGACGAATACAACACAGTTGTGAACAACAACGCATATACCAACTTGATGGCTCGGCAAAATCTGCGCTACGCAGCCGAGACCATCAAGTCTTTGCAGGCGACAAACCCAGATGCGTATAACGCGCTCGTGCACAAAACAGCGCTCGAGCCCTCTGAGGTGGAGGGATGGATACGAGCGGCAGACAGCATGTACGTGCCTCACAATGAGAAGCTAAACATTATCCCGCAGGATGACAGCTTTTTGGACAGGGAGCCCTGGGACTTCCGAAACACGCCGCACGACCGCTACCCGCTGCTGCTGTTTTACCATCCGCTCAATATTTACCGGAAGCAAGTGATCAAACAGGCGGACGTGGTATTAGCCATGTTCCTGCTCGGCGACGCGTTTACCGCCGAGGCCAAAAAACGTAACTTTGAATTCTACGATCCCTTGACCACAGGCGACTCATCGTTGTCCTCCTGCGTGGAGGCAATTATCGCCGCCCAGGTCGGCGATGTCGAAAAGGCGATCCGGTACGGCATTGCAGCACTACTGATGGATCTCGCAGATGTCGGCGGTAATGTCAAAGACGGTTGTCATATCGCCTCGATGGGCGGCAGCTGGATGATGATGACTTACGGGCTTGGCGGCATGCGGGACGATGACGGGGTTTTATCGTTCTGGCCGCGTCGTGCGCCTGAGGACAACGCCATCCTTCGGTTTCCCGTGACGTACGGCGGCCAGATAGTAGAAGTCGAGATTGGCGTGGAGAACGTCAAATACACGCTGCGTGAGGGAGTATGCCTCACAATCCGTCATGAAACAGAAGAAATTCAGCTGACACGAGAAAATCCAGCGTCAGTTCGCCCGGTCTACAGCAGGTGAGGGGACCGCGGCGCCTGCTGCTGGTCCTCGCGCTACCCCACCGTCCATCGGTCCTCGAAGCATCGCTGGCGGGATGAAGCGGTCAGGGCCGGCCGCACGATCACGCGGATTGCGCTGGCCTTCGAAGCCGGTCGCGACGGCTTCTGGCTGGCGCGCTGGCTTGCGGCACGTGGGGTCGAAGCGCACGTGATCCATCCCTCGAGTGTTGCGGTATCGCGGGAGCATCGCCGGGCGAAAACCGACCGGCTCGACACCGAGTTGTTGAAACGCGGGTTCCTGGGGTGGCTGCGTGGAGAACGGGGCCATTGCAGCATGGCGCGCGTGCCAACGATTCCCGAAGAGGACGCCACGCGGCCGAACCGGGAGCGAGAATGCCTGGTAGCCTGAGGCCGGCCGGGCCCCACGCCATGGTTCGGCGGCTGGCCCGAATCGTCGGTGTTGGTTGAGACGGCTGATATGCTGGTCCATGAGGTGCTATGGACGCCAAGACCATGGGCAAATGGGGAATGGCACTGGGGCCGGAGGTGGTCGAGCAAATCCACCGGCGGATCGTGGCGATCGCGCGCGAGCATCGGGTGCGCCTGACTCACTCAGAGCTTCTGGTTTCAAGCAGAGTCGGGTTCGCACCTGACTCACCGCTGGAGGAAAGCGGATTCGAACCGCTGGTCCCACTTCAGAATCAGCATAACCGCGGCACCGCCCCGATGTCGCCGACCGCCAGCATCCGAGTTGCATTACTAATCCCTCTTGCCAATTCAATCAGCATCTCTGTCCCAAGTGGGACCAGCGGTTCGAATCCGCTTTCCTCCAGCGGTGAGTCAGGTGCGAACCCGACTCTGCTTGAAACCAGAAGCTCTGAGTG
>DASXGD010000222.1:0-3177 GCA_036489245.1 Occallatibacter sp.
TGCGGGAAAGTAGGTGCGCGCGGTGTCGGCCATGGACCGGGCCAGTTCACGGCTGGGCGAGTCATTCTCGCCTCCCAGAGCGCGTATGCGGCGGGCCTGCTCCGGGGTCGCGGCTATGGGAACCCCTTCTGAGAACACGCGCACCCGGTCTTTCAACTGCAACATATCGCCGGGAGTTGTGTTCCCACCCACGATGTCGTTGTTGAGAACCCCTTTGAGCTTCCAGCCTTCATCGCGGGCCAGGTGCGCCAGATGAGCCGAGCCGACCAATCCCTGCTCTTCACCGGCCACAGCCACGAAAATCAGCGTGGCGGGAAGGTGAAGCGTGCTCAAGGCGCGTGCGCACTCCAGCGACACCGCTACCCCGGAAGCGTCATCATTCGCGCCCGGCGCAGGACCGCGCGCGTCCATGACATTCGAATTGCGCGAGTCATAGTGGCCTGTGACCAGGTACATCCGTTGGGCCTCGGCTGGATCGCTCCCCCGGAGAATGGCGTAGATGTTCGTCATGCGTGTCGGCTTGGGGATGCGGTTGGCCCAACTGGTGCCGGCAGCACTCGCGGGATCGGCGATAAACGTGTCCCGCTTGACTTCGAGGCACCCACCGCAGCTCTTCGATATGCTTTCAAATTCCGAAGCGATCCAGTCCGCTGCCGCATCGACACCGGTGCCCGCGGGCAGATCCGGATCCATGCTGGAAAGGGAATTGCGGGTATTGAATCGAACCAGCGTTTTGATCGTCTGATCAATGCGGGTGGGGTCGATGAGGGCCAGGGCTCGGGTGATGGCCGGATCGGCCGCGGCCGCGGCAATGGGCTTCCCAAACTGAAGGTAATCGGGCTGCGCCCGGGCGACCGTTATGACCGGCGCCAGACATAGGAACAAAGCCATGGTGCGAAAAATCATGATTGGTTCTCCACACGCAAAAGTTGTACTCTTCTCCGGCCCGGCCCTCTTGACCGGAGGCTGGGAAGCATCTCAAACTACGAATACCATTCCAATCTTATGGAGTCGGGCCGCAAGCTATTGTCATCCCAAAACGTGAAACATGAAACAACCTCATCAGAGAGAGGAGGCCGCCGTGCCGACCTGCCCAGAATGCGAAAATAACCTGGATATCGAAATGGACGAAGTGGAAGAAGGCGATGTGGTCGCCTGCGAAGAATGTGGAACCGAGTACGAGATAGTCGGCGTCGAGCCGTTGGAATTGACCCGCGTTGGTGACGAGCTCGACGACGACGAAGACGATACGTTCGAAGAAGACGAAGAAGAGGAAGAATGAAGTTGAATCGTGCAAGCATGGCAGCCGCCGCGGTGTACGTTGCCTTGGCCGCGGGATTGGTTCCCCTTGGCCGCAACGGAGCTCTGCCGGCGGCCCAGGCGCAGAACCTCGGGCAGCGCGTTGTCACCGGAAGCGTGCACGACGTGGACTCGGCCGCTGTCAGCGGTGCTACCGTTTTTCTCCAGAACTTGAAGACGAAATCCATTCGCAGTTACACTTCCGCCAAGGACGGACGCTTCCGCTTTGTCCAGGTGAACATGTCGGATGACTACAATCTGTGGGCTGAAAAGAACGGCAAAAAGAGCGCCATCAAGACGGTCAGTTCCTGGGATGCGCGTAAGGAATTCGAGGCCGATCTGACGCTGAAGTAGGCCGCTGCTGAACGCGATCGCAATTCCTGAGTAACTGTATCCCGAAGCCGCCCAACTCCAGTCGACGCGACCCCCAGGGAGCGGCGACCTCGCACAAAACTAAAAAGGCCACACCAACTCAGGAATTGCCGTAGTCGAGTCCGCCAAACAGATGGTCATTTATCTTGCTTGACGGGCTTCAGCCCGTATACAAATGTCGCCAAACCAGCAGGTATTTAGTGCGTGCGTGGGAACTAGATCTCAGGCTGACTTGCTACGCCGCGCAGCGGCGCTGACTTGCTGCTTTTCTTATCAAACCGGTCTCCCGCTGAGGTCTCCCCATCTTGCGGATCAACTTTGTCCCCGCAATGATCACTCGAGCTTTTTCGCTACCAGTTCGTTGAGCAGCGCCGGATTGGCCTGGCCTTTTGTCGCGCGCATGACCTGGCCCACAAAGAACCCCGCAATGGTCTTCTTGCCGGCGCGATACTGCTCCACCTGCTTCGGATTGGCCGCAATCACCTCGTCGATCAGCTTTTCGATGGCCGATGAATCGGTAATCTGCTCGGGCTTCTCGCGCTCGTAGACAACCGGGAAGTCCTCGCCCTTTTCGAAGCTGATATCCATCAGCTGTTTCATCTGTTTGGAACTGATCTTGCCCTCATCGAGCAGATCGGCGGCCAGCACGATGCCCTCCATCGAAACCGGTGAATTCTCCTGCTCCAGTCCCAGCGCCTTCAATCGCCCGCCCACTTCGCTCAGCAGCACATTGGCCACCCGTCGCGGGTTCTTTGCTGTCCGGGCCGCCTTCTCGAATTGGTCGGCGAATTCGCGTGACGCCGTCAGCGTGCGCGCGTCCTGCTCGTTCAGGTCATATTCGCCGATCATGCGTGCCCGCCGCGCTTCGGGCAGTTCAACCAGATTCTTCTCCGTCTCGCCGATGTACTGCGGCGTGAGCACCAGGGGAGGCAGATCCGGTTCGGGGAAGTAGCGGTAGTCATGCGCCTGTTCCTTCGAGCGCATGGGGTAGGTGCGTCCTTCGCCCGCGTTCCACAGCCGCGTCTCCTGCTTCACGCGCCCGCCGCTCTCGATGACTTCAATCTGGCGCTCGATCTCGTACTCCAGCGCCATGCGGATGAAGCGGAAGCTGTTCACGTTTTTTACTTCAGCCTTGGTGCCGAATTTTTCCTGGCCTCTCGGACGCACGCTTACGTTGGCATCGCACCGCAGCGATCCCTCCTCCATGTTGCAGTCCGACACGCCGGTGTAAAGCAGGATCTCCCGCAGCCGCGTCAGGTACTCGAACGCCTCGTCGGGGGTGCGGATATCCGGGTCGGACACGATCTCGATCAGCGGCGTCCCGCAGCGATTCAGGTCGAGATAGGTCTTCGTCGCCGAATCGGGAAAGCCGTCGTGCAGGCTCTTGCCCGCGTCCTCTTCCATGTGCACCCGCGTGATGCCGATGCGCTTGGTCGACCCATCGGCCGTGGGCACTTCGATCCAGCCATGCTCGGCCAGCGGCTTGTCATATTGCGAAATCTGGTA
>DASXGD010000424.1:0-3591 GCA_036489245.1 Occallatibacter sp.
TCCACGCTTTCCTATGCCAACCGGCATCGGCCAGCCGCACTGTACGAGGAATTGTTTTACACGGCGCTGGGGCGATTCCGCGACGAGGAGGGGCTGGGCGGGCGCAAACTGTTAGCGATCATCTGAAAACGTATTGTTCTGGACTTGCGCCGTGGCGGGCTTCGCCATGCGGTTGAGCTTGAGCCGGAGATAGTCCAGATAGTTGTCGGGCATCGGATGGGCGAGAAGTTCGTCAATGACGGGTTGGAAGTAGGCGAGCGAGCGGATCGGGGAGAGCGGGGGTAAGTCGGCTGGTCTGACCAGTCGGCGCAGAGAAGCCAGCAGCAGCGCCGATTCGACGAGTTGCAGGGGAATGCCTTGTTCATACAACCGGCGGGCCCGGCGATGATCCTGAAGACTGGCGGACAACGGTGTCTCCGGCAGTTCGACATAGAGCAGGATGACGGCGTTCACGTACGCGGTGGAATCCGACTCGGATGCCGTCATTTCTTCCTGCGACGAGCGGCGGTTTCAAGTTCACTTTCACGAACCCGATAGCTGTCGCCTTCGATGACGGTGACATCGGCATGATGGAGGAGGCGATCCAGCAGCGTGACGATGCAGGTCGCGTTGGGGAAGACCTCGTTCCACTCTTTGAATGGTCTATTGGTTGTAAGGATGACCGGCTTCCGTTCGTAGCGGCGATTGATGACCTCGTAGAGTAAGTCGGCTGCCTTGTCATCGAAGGAAAGATACCCGACTTCATCGACGCACAAAAGTCCCACATTGGCGTAGCCACGCAGCTTGCGGCGGCGTCCTTCCGGAGTCTGACGATGCAGATCTTCGAGCAGAGCTGGCGCGGAGCGAAACAACACCGAACTGCCCGCCATCACGGCGGCGTGGCAGATGTTCTGAGCAATCATCGTCTTGCCGAGACCGTTGCGCCCCACCAGCACCAGATTGCGGGCTTCACTGAGAAAGTCCAGCGTCAGAGCACGCTCAATGACATCGCGTTCGATTCGTGAGGGCCACGTCCAGTCGAAGTCAGCCATGGGCTTGAAACTTTTGATACCGGAGTATCGAAGCCGACGCTCCATGCTGCGGCGCGAACGTTCCTCTGTTTCGATTCGGGCAAGCTGCTCGATCAGCTGTTGAGGTGACCAGCGGTTCTTTGTTGCCCGCGCCAGAAAGTCATCCAGACCTGCGGGTACGGCGCGCAGACCGATCTGCCGGAGTTGCGCGGAAAGGCTATTGTTCGGGATCGTCGTTGCGGGAGAGCTCATCGTATGTCTCCAGACTGTGAGGCCGGACTTCGATGGACTGAGCCTCCGGGTGACGGCTGAGATCGACTGCCATGGGCACCGGCGACGACGGTTGTTGTTTGCGCAACAGAAAGGCGACCGATGAGGCGCGCGGCGTATTGCGTTCCAGCGCTTCAGCGATGGCGCGGCACAATGCGGCGGGTCCATACAGGTCCAGCAGCTTCAGCAGTTGCGCGGTTTGGCTGCCGGCCGATTCTCCGTGCGCAAAGGCGAGGTCGATCAGCGTTTTGCTCTCGGGCGCAGCCCAGGTAAGACGGCCTGCCGGGGTTGCGTCGAAAGCCTTGCGTTTGGTCTTCAGTAAAGCTTGCTGGTGAACTGGGTCCAGCACCAACTGATGCCGGTCGTAAGTGCGATGATGACGGGCGACCTCCGCCGATCCTTCCAGGATTCGCACCAGCGTATCGGAAGCGACCAGCGTCAGTTGACGGCCTACCGCCTCGGGTGGAATCGAATAATCATTGAGATCGAAGCGGACATAAATCGTTTTTGCGCTCCGCACCGGCAGCGTAAGATCCGTTGGGAATGGATGGGCCGGGTGTGGCAGCAGGCGCGGCCGTTCTTCGGCGAAGACCTCTGCGACGATGCGATTGTCGTCTCCGGGCCAGCGTCGAGCGTGCGCCACCTGATCGCGCCAGACGAGCGCCTGCCGGTTACATTCGGCCAGCGTGGTAAACGAGCGGCCAGCCCAGAAGGATTCCCGCACGTAGCGAATGGCGCGCTCCACGCGTCCTTTCTGATTGCCGGCGCGGACCTGACAAGGGCGGGCGGCGAAGTGGTAGTGGGCGCACAGCTCCATCAGTCGCGGGTTGAAGTGGATTTCACTGCCTCTGCGCTCCAGCACCGCACTGCGAAGATTGTCATACAGAATGACGCGAGGCTGACCGGACCAGTCGGCGAAGGCATGAACGTGGCCGCGCAGGAAGTTTTCCATCGTCTGATCGAAGAAGAACTCCAGGTACAGCGCCCGCGACCATGACAGCGTGATCACGAAACAGGACAACGCGCGGCGGGCGCGGCCCACGGCCACATGGCCGAAGTGAGCCCAGTCCACCTGGGCCTGCTCGGCGGGAAACGTCTGCAGCCGCAGGAAAGGTTCTCGCACAGGCGGACGCAGTTGAGCCACGGCACGCCGCAACTGAATCACGCTGCCGGAGTAACCACGTTCGCGGATCATCTGATGGATGCGCGTAGCGCGCAACCGCGGATGCTGGTCCAGAATCTGGCGAACGAACTCCATGTAGGGATCGGTGATTGAGGCGCGCATCGGCTGAGTGCGGTTGAAGCGGTTCGATTCGATGGCATTGCGAACCGCATCGGGGTGAACACTGAGTTCACGGGCGATGGTGCCGATCTTCCAGTGCTCGGCGTAAAAATAGCGGCGAATCTGCGCTCGGGTTTCCGGGCTGATCATCTGTTCTCTCTTCCGAATCGGGGACTTCGTGGGAAGGGATCGATGAACCGGCCACTCCGCGAGCAGACGATGCAACGGAGCAATGACGGCGGCGCCTTCTCCACCAGACGCCGCCGTACAAACGCGGCGCCTGAGCCGGATGGCATCGTTACCGAAGCCGCTTCCGGCGCCCCACAACCGCATAGTGCCGAAGAAGTGATCGAAAGGGAACCCTGATCCGTCACGCGGGAGTGTCGACGCCGGTACTCCCGCTGGCGGTCGCGATGATCGAGCCGCCCTTCCGGACTCCGCTGATGCCGGCAGTTGGCGCGGCGCCGCTGCCCGCGCCGGGCTTCAGCGCGGCACGCTTCGCTGCAATAGCGTTGTCCGCGGTCGCAGTGCCGGCAAATCCAGAACACCGCGTGGCATCCCACGCCGAGACAAATCCGTTGACGAAGTACAACCTCGCCATGTCGATCCATGCACGCCGACAGGCCGGGCTGGACAACGGCGCACGATCATGGCAGGTTAGAACCAGTTTGCTTGTGTGGTTACCTGCTGAAGGTTGCCATACCGGGCGTCCGGCCGCTCTAACGGCCAGGCGCCCTTCTCCTTTTCCCCGCCTTCGACGAAGAAATTTACACCTTCGATCAGGATGCTGCTGATGCTTGACGGATGACTCGCGCCTTCGGCGCGGATGATGTCGCCCTGCTTCCCTATACCGGCGACAGTTCAGAAAACGACGATTTCAGATGATCGATGACAGGAAGCTTATCGGGGCATTATGAAACAGAAGTCCCTGACGGTCGGATTTCGAGTAAATACAGATGTACCATGAAACCAATGAGGTCCGAACCCAATCCCGAGTTCGCCCGATTCGACGAATCTGTCCGGCATTTG
>DASXGD010000430.1:0-2836 GCA_036489245.1 Occallatibacter sp.
ACCGACGATTTCACGCCATTGGACAACATTCCATAGAACTCGATGCGGGGAGCGACGCCGCGCACGTGATGGGCCGACTGGGCCGACGCGGCGACCTGGCGCCAATCGCTGATCCCGGTGTCGAGCACATGGACTTCGTCGCGGCGAAAATGCTCAGCATTGAAGATCTGAATATGTCCGAGCCCGGTGCGAATGGTGCTTTCTCTTAAGCCGCGAAACATGAATGCAAAGAAGCCGCCCACGAGCAGCAGTCCTGCTACCCCGCCGCCGACCATCAGCAGCGTCATCACCGTGCGGCGGCGATTGCGAAATACATTACGAAATGCAAGAAGCAAGAACTTGCCCATGACTGCCTCCTTCGAGAGCGCTGTCGGACACTACTTGTCCGTCGGTCAAGCGGATGATGCGTGGGGTGTGCTCCAGCAGCCGCTGGTCGTGGGTGGAGAAGATGAAAGTAAGACCGAGGCCCCGGTTCAGGTCGCGCATCAAGTCGATCAACTGGGTAGCGTTGCGCGTGTCCAGGTTGGCGGTGGGCTCATCGGCCAACACCAGTGCGGGACGATGCACGATGGCGCGCGCCACGGCCACTCGCTGGCGTTCACCGCCCGAAAGCAGATCGGGACGATGATTGGCCCGGTCCGCCAGGCCGACGCTCGCGAGGGCCTCCGCCACGCGCCGCTTCCGTTCCCGGGCTCCAATGGACTGGACCAGCAGCGGGAATTCGACATTTTCGGCGGCGGTGAAGACCGGAATCAGGTTGAAGGTCTGGAAGACGAAGCCGATTTTCTTGCGGCGGAGATCGGTCGTCCGGCCGGAGCTAAGCGTGGTGGTGTCGATGCCCTCGATCAGGATGCAGCCGCTGGTGGGCTTATCGATGCAGCCAATCAGGTTGAGCAGTGTCGACTTGCCGCTGCCGCTGGGGCCCGCAATGGCCAGAAACTCGCCCGCGCTCACGCTCAGACTTGCATGATCGAGGGCGGTCACATCGCGGTGATCGAGGGGAAACTTGCGGCTGACTGCTTCGACGCTGACGATGGGGCC
Organism: Occallatibacter sp.; assembly: GCA_036489245.1. Lineage (GTDB taxonomy): Bacteria > Acidobacteriota > Terriglobia > Terriglobales > Acidobacteriaceae > Telmatobacter. The sequence goes on from DASXGD010000430.1 coordinate 1,042, forward strand.
GAATGAGTTCATCTGGGCCGTTCCTTTCCGGAGCATTCTGCTCTACGGAGAAGTTAGCGGCGGCAGAAATGGAATGCGCGCGGTTCCGGATGGAAAGCGCGAAAAACCGGATGAACGGTCGGAATCGAGGAAGCAGCCGTTCGATGCCGAGTCAGAGGAACTGGCGGAGAGGAATCATTTGTCCAGCCCAACTACTATCCCTTCTGCACCCCTGAGATCGACGATCCCTCCCACACTCTTTCCCTCGCGATCGAGATGGGTTGAGGACAGAACAGTTCCGGCCGGGAGTTCGATTTGCGCGGGCTCCGTGGCCATGTTCAGGATCACGAGGAAGCGGTGGTCTTTCCCCGTTCTTTCAAACCGCAACACATGGTTGACAGCGGTCACGTCTTTGAGCTGGCCGCTGACGAGTGTCGAATGCGTCTGGCGAAGCTGAATGAGGTTGCGGTAGAGGCGCAGGATTGAATAGTCGTCCCGTTCCATCGCTTCAACGTTGACGATCTCGTGCTCATCTCCAAGGGGAAGCCAGGGAAAGCCGGTCGTGAACCCGCCCGACGGAGAGCTGTCCCAGGGCATCGGCGTCCGTTCCGGATCGCGACCCAGCCCCAGCCCGGGCTCATTCTTCTCGAAGGGGTCCTGCACCTGGTCGGGGGGGATGGGCACGTTGCACAAGCTGAGTTCTTCGCCGTAGTACATGGTGATGGTGCCGGGCAGAGTCAGCAGTAGCATGGCCGCCACGCGCGCCTGGCGTGCGCCGATCCGGGTGGCGATCCGCGCCTTGTCGTGGTTGCCTACCACCCAGTTGGGCCACGCGCCAGCGGGCAATGCACCCTGGTAGTCGGAAATCACCTGGGCCACCGACTCGGCGCTCCAGGCGCATTGCAGCAACTGGAAGTTGAAAGGAAGGTTTGCGCCGGTGAGATCTCTCCCGTAATAGGTCATGAGTTGCGGGACGGGCAGATAGATTTCGCCGATCAGGACACGCTGGGGAAATTCGTCCACAACGGCCCGCATCTCTGCGACCAGGTCGTGCACTTCGGGACGGTCGGAGTTATAGGCAGGCAACTGGCGGTTGTTCGATGACTGTCCCAGGCGGTATCCGGGATTGGGCGGATTGTCGCGGAACTGATCGTCCTTGATCATCAGCCACATCACGTCCACCCGAAACCCATCGACGCCCTTTTTCAGCCAGAAGCGCAGGGCGTCGAACATCGCCGCTCTCACTTCCGGGTTACGCCAGTTGAGGTCCGGCTGCTGTTTCAGAAACGAATGATAGTAATACTGACCGGTCTTTTCGTCGTGTTCCCACCCCGAGCCCCCGAAATGACTCAACCAGTTATTGGGCTGGTCGCGCCACAGGTACCAGTCGCGCCGGGGATTGTCGAGGGACGAACGGCTTTCGAGGAACCAGGGGTGCTGGTCCGACGTGTGATTGGGCACAAAGTCGAGAATCACCTTCAGGCCGCGGCGATGCGCCTCGGCCACCAGGCGGTCGAAATCCTCGAGAGTGCCGAATACCGGATCGATGCCGCAGTAATCGGACACGTCATAGCCGAAGTCGGCCATGGGCGAGGGATAGATCGGCGAGATCCAGATCGCGTCCACGCCCAACAGCACCAGGTAATCGATTCGCTTGAGAATCCCGTTCAGGTCTCCGATCCCGTCGCCGTTGCTGTCCTGAAAAGAGCGGGCGTAGATTTCGTAGATCACCGCGTGCTGCCACCAGATCAACTCCTGCATCTCACCAATTGCTCCTTAAGGTTAGTTTCGAAACAACCGAAAGATTGGGCGCATG
>DASXGD010000235.1:0-4526 GCA_036489245.1 Occallatibacter sp.
GTCCACAAATTGCGATGCCCCGGCAGCCGCAGGTAAAAGAGGCTGAACGTGGGCATCAGGGCCGCGTGATGCCAGGCCAGAAAATGAGCGTATTCGCGCATGTGCATATCGCCGGGCGGCAGATGCTCGATGTAGTCGTACGCGGTCGTCGCCGCCGATCCTTCGGGATCTTCCACGAGAGGCGCCTGCAACTCGGCGGGAATCACGCCCAGTTCGTAGCGGCCCATGTGCAGCAGGGCATCGACGCCCGCTTCGATGGCCACCTGGTAGGGAGTGGAAACGAATTCGCCGTACGTCACGAGACCCGCCTGGTGTGCATGCGCAATGATCCACTGCGAATTCGCCGCAGTCAGATTGTGTCCCAGCCACACCACGCGCGTGCCGAGTTTGGCGGTGTCGGCGAGTTGAAGCGCGGTATCTTCGGGGCTCAATTCCACGGCGCGGCCATTTTCGCGCAGCTTCTCAGTCCATTCGGGGTGGCCGATCAGCAGACTCCAGTCGTCCTTGCTGCCGATCGAATCGAGAAGATAGATTTGCGGCGTGGGATTGGCCGCGAGGTCGACGTGCCCACGCCGCTGATCGGAACTGGCGACCACCGTGGTAATGCCCATGTAGAGGTTGGCATTGGCTTCGTTCTGGCTGCTCATGCCGGCAAAGCCATCGATCAGCCCAGGAACAATGAACTTGCCTGTGCAGTCGATTACGCGCGCGCCTTTGGGAATAGGAAGAGATGCGCGCGGCCCCACATCCGTGATGCGGCCGTTCTGCACGATCACGATGGAATCCGGCTGGTCCTTCGCCGAACGGCCCCAGTCGGTCACATCGATGATCGTTCCGCCAGCCAGCACCAGCGGAACCGGCGGCACAGGAGGCGTCAGCACCTGCGACCACGCCAGAACTGAGGAAAAAATCGTCCCGCCAAACCACAGCAGGAGAATACGAACAAGTCCCATAGTGAAATCAGTCTTCTGTGGATTGTCGCACAGCGGAGAGCCGCAGCTATGTGACAAGGAACGGCTTCCACGACAGCCCGTCGAGCGAAATGAGCTCACGTCTTCGTCTAAGATGCAGGAACCACCCGTCTCGCAACTAGCTTGCCACCAGTGTGCGTCGCTGGCGGCGTGCGAGCAGCGGCGTCAACTGCGCCTGGGCTTCATCGACTGTGACTCCGTGCCGGGCGCGCAGATCGTCGATCTTGCCGTGCTCGATAAATTGATCGGGCCAGCCGATGCGCACCACCGGGACCTTGCTGCCGATCTCTTCGAGTACTTCGAGAACCGCGGAACCGAAGCCGCCCATTTTCACGTGATCCTCAAATGTGACGAAGGCGGCAACACGGCGCGCATAGGTCTCGATCATCTCGCGATCGAGGGGCTTGATGAAGCGTGGATTGATGACCGCCGCGGAGTAGCCGTCGCGCTCCAGCCGTCCGGCCAGGTCCCATGCCATCGACATCATGGGGCCGAGACCGAGCACGGCAACATCGGAGCCGTCGGCCAGCACTTCCGCTTTGCCGATCGGCAAGACTTCCGGTTCCGGCTTCCGGGTCACGCCTGCCACCGCGCCGCGCGGATAGCGGATGGCGCTGGGCCCGGGAAGTTGCACGGCGGTCGTCATCATATCGGCGAGTTCGTCCTCGTCCTTGGGCGCCATCAGCACCATCCCCGGAATGCCGCGAAGATACGCAATGTCGAACAGGCCGTGATGCGTAGGCCCGTCGTCGCCCGACAGCCCGGCTCGATCCATGCAGAAGACCACGGGCAGCTTTTGCAGCGCCACATCGTGCACGATGGGATCGAAGGCGCGCTGCAGAAATGTGGAATAGATGGCGCACACGGGACGATAGCCGCGCGTGGCCATGCCCGCGGCAAAGATGACAGCGTGTTCTTCAGCGATTCCCACGTCGAAGTAGCGCTTGGGATGATGGGGCCGGAAGAGGTCGAGCCCCGTCCCGTTGGGCATGGCCGCCGTGATGGCCACGATGCGTTCATCTTTGTTCGCGAGCTCGACAAGGGTGTTGGCGAATGATTCGGAATACGTCGCCACTCCCGCGGGCCTGGTGCTGCCCGTTTCAGGATCGTACGGTCCCAGGCCATGAAACTTCTTTTGCAGGTCGAGCGCCGGCTGAAATCCGCGCCCCTTTTGCGTGAGCACGTGCAGCAGCACCGGCCTGTCCGCCGCTTTCAGGAATTTGAATGTCTCGATCAACTGGGGCAGGTTGTGTCCGTCGATAGGCCCGAAGTACTCGAGGCCAAATTCCTCAAAAAGCATGGAAGGCCAGAGCAGGCCTTTGGCCGCTTCTTCGGCGCGCCGCATCACGTTTACCGCGGTTTGACCGCCGATTTTCTGCACGATCTTCTTGGCGGAGTTGTGCAGCGACTGGTAGTGTTCGTTGGTCACAATGCGATGGAAGTAGCGCGCAATCGCTCCCACGTTGCGATCGATCGACCACTCGTTGTCGTTCAGCACGACGATCAGGCGATTGGTCTGATCGGCGATGTTGTTGAGCGCTTCAAATGAAATGCCGTTGGTGAATGCGGCGTCGCCTGCCACCGCGATGATGTTTTCGCTGCCTCCGGCAAGATCGCGCGCCGCGGCCATGCCCAGGGCCGCCGAGAGCGCCGTTCCAGCGTGGCCCGCGCCGTAGCAGTCGTGCTCGCACTCGGTGCGCAGCGCAAAGCCGTTCAGGCCGCCCGGCTGGCGAATGGTTCCAAAACGCTCCCGGCGCCCGGTCAGAATCTTGTGCGTATACACCTGGTGGCTGACATCGAAGACAAATTTGTCCTGGGGCGTGTTGAAGACGTAGTGCAACGCCAACGTCAGCTCGACCACACCCAAGTTGGGACCCAGGTGGCCTCCCGTCTTCGACAGCGTTTGAATTAGAAATGAGCGGATTTCCTCCGCCAGGTCCGCCAGTTCTGTGAAGCTCAGGCGTTTTACTTCGGCGGGGGATTGTATGGTGTCGAGCAATGCTCCCATGTATGTCCTCTCCCGGGATCAATGCCGGGGAATCAACGAAAAACCCCGTTCTTGCCGGGGACGTCCCCTGCCGGGTTGGCCAGCCTTAAGTATAATCGCGGGCACGGTTCGCGCTGATAAATTAGACGTTTGCAGGACCGCACCGGTTGAGACCGGACGCGTTATCGATCGGGAATTTCCCCATCCCTGGGCTCTCCAACCCTAACCCGTTGCACCGCCGGGATATTGCGGCAGGCGCGAAATTCCTGAGGATTTTCTCCTTGACAGCTTAGGAGAACATTGCCCATACTCCTAATCAGTTTAGGAGGGGCGTCTTGACGAACCAGGCCCAGCTGCTCCCCGGCACGCTCGATCTCCTCATTCTCCGCTCCCTCGATCCTTTGTACCGTTACGGCCAGCCGGAGGGCGTATGAAACTTTTGCGTTCGATTGCGTCCGCCGCCTCCGCCGTGTTTCGCCGCCCGCATCTCGATCGCGAAATGGACGACGAACTCAGCTCCCACATCCAGCACCGCGCCGACGACCTCGAGCGCACCGGCATGCCGCGCAGAGAGGCGCATCGCCGTGCCCGCATCGAATTCGGTGGATATGAGCGCTATAAGGTCGAGTGCCACGAAGCGACCGGCGGGCCAACGTTCGAAACCATCCTCCACGACCTTCGCTTCGGCCTGCGCATGCTGCGCAAGTCACCCGGCTTCACGCTTACGGCGCTGGTGACGCTGGCGCTCGGCATCGGCGCCAATGCGGTGGTGTTCAGCTTGCTGAATGCGCTCGTTCTTCGTCCGGTGAATGTGCCGCATCCGCAGAACCTGGTCACGCTGGAGCGCGGAAACGATCACTCTTCAACCCATTCGTATCCCGATTACCGCGATGTCCGCGATCGCAACAGGGCCTTCGACGGTCTCATTGCCTATACGATCGCGCCGGCGGGATTGAACAGCACCGGCACGCCCGAGCCGATCTGGCTATACGAGGCGAGCGGAAATTACTTCGACGTGCTGGGTGTTCAACCTCTGCTGGGCCGATTCTTCCATGCGTCCGACGAACACGGCGCCAACAGCGCTCCCTACATCGTGCTGAGTTATGGGTACTGGCAAAGCCATTTCCAGGGCGACCGGGGAGTGGTGGGCCGTATGGTGCGGCTCAACAACGTCGCATATACGATCCTCGGCGTGGCGCCCGCGGGGTTTCGAGGCACGGAGCGCTTCTTTGCGCCCGATCTCTGGGTCCCCATGGTCAATCAGCCCCAGATCGACGGCTCCAGCATGCTCGATTCGCGCGGCGCCCGGGGAACCTGGGTGACCGGCCGACTGAAGGCTGGAATATCAACGGCGCAGGCAACCGCCGACCTGAATTCCGTCGGAGCGTGGCTGGCGAAGACCTATCCCGTCGACGACGAAGGGACCGCTTTTTCCCTGGCCCGTCCCGGCCTGCTCGGCGACATGCTGGGCGGCCCGGTCCGTGGGTTCGTCGCGGCTCTCATGTTGCTCGCGGGGCTGATTCTGCTGGCCGCCTGCGCTAACCTGGGCAGCCTCTTCGCCGCCCGTG
>DASXGD010000507.1:0-3092 GCA_036489245.1 Occallatibacter sp.
CTCTCGAGCAGCGAGCCGGCCTCGCCGGTGGCCGAGAAGCTGCGCATGGTCGCCAGCCTGGCCGGAGATCTGCGCCGACAACTGAGCGCAGCCGCCGAGTCGCGCGGCGGCCCGGCGTGACGATCCCGTCCCAGGCATGCGAATTCGACGCGCTCTCCTGCGATGACCGAGTTGCGTCTTTCGCCCCGGCGCAAATCACAGCTCGCAAATCACACCTTCTGAAGGTGTCCTGACCCGGAGAATCCGGGCCTCCAATCCCGCTGCTTGCGAAAACACAAAACCATGCGGCCGCGGTACCTTACTCTGAATCCTGATGGAACATTCGGCCGTCTTGCTGATCGATTGCCCGGACCGGCCGGGCCTGGTGGCGCGCGTCTCCTCGCTCCTCTACGAGCGGGGCGCGAACATCCTCCACGCCGACCAGCACCAGGACCACGAACTGGGCCTGTTCTTCATGCGCGTCGAGTGGGGACTCGCCGTAGGGGCAAATCCGCCCGGCCGCGTCTTCGACCTGGCCGCATTCGAAGTGGAATTCGCGCGCCTGGCTACGTCTCTCGACATGCGCTGGACGCTCACCTCCAGTGCCCGCCGTCCGCGCATGGCCCTGTTCTGCTCCCAGTACCTGCATTGCATGGCCGACCTGCTCCACCGCTGGCACACCGGCGAGCTCCCCTGCGAGATCCCGCTGATCGTCTCCAATCATCGCGAGGTGGAGAGGCTGGCCGCCTTCTATGGAATTCAGTTCGAACTCATCCCGGTGACTGCAGCGACCCGCGGCGAAGCCGAAGCCCGCCAGCTCGACCTTCTGGCGGCGCATGAAATCGATCTCGTGGTCCTGGCGCGCTACATGCAGATCCTGTCCCCGGGGTTCGTGGCCCGCTATCCGTCCGCCATCATCAACGTGCACCACTCGTTTCTGCCCGCGTTCGTCGGTGCCCGGCCCTATCACGCCGCCCACGCCCGGGGCGTAAAGCTGATCGGAGCCACCAGCCACTACGTCACCGAGGTGCTCGACGATGGTCCCATCATCGAGCAGGACGTGGCGCGCATCTCCCACCGCGACCAGGTCGAGGACCTGGTGGCCCGGGGCCGCGACCTCGAACGCATCGTGCTCTCCCGCGCCGTGCGCTGGCATCTCGACCGGCGCATCCTGTGCTACGGCAACAAGACCGTGGTCTTCGATTAGCGACCAGGAATCCGCTGACCGCCACCGTTGCAGGTCGCGGAAAGCTATTCGCTGCGCAGGGCCCGCGCAGGATCGATCGAGGCCGCGCGGCGGGCAGGAATAAAGCCGGCGATCAGGCTGATTGCGACGATTCCGGCCATGGCGGCACCGAGACTCAACGCATCGTAAGGCTGGAGTTGGTAAAGCATGGAACCCATGAAGCGACCGGCAATCAGCGCCATAGGAATGCCGGCAGCAATGCCCAAGCACGCGATCCGGACGGATTCCCTCAAGATGGAAGCGAGAACCTGCGACCGCCGCGCGCCCAACGCCATGCGGACGCCAATCTCCGAGCTTTTGCGGCTGATGCGATACGACAAGGTCCCATACAAACCAATGGCGACAAGCAGAGCTGCCAACAGAGCGAAGAACATGGCAAGGCGCGAGAAGAGGCGCTGCTGCCCGAAGGAATCATCGAAGACCGCAGCCTGGGTCATCGGCGTTTCGAGTGGCAGATTAGGATCGATTTGGTGCAGCGCATGTTCCGCCGACGGCAAAATGGCAAGAGGATCGCCGCCAGTACGCAGCTCGACCTGCACCGTCGACGGCGCGTCTTCCTCCTGCGTGTAGGGGTAATAGGCCATGGCGCGCGGCGCCTCATCCACGCTTCGGTATTTGCTGTCCCCGGCGACGCCCACGATCGTGTAGGGATGTTTCTTCGGGTCTCCCAGCTGATGTCCGAGAGGATTGGTGTTGGGCAGCAGCTTCTTGACGAAGGTCTCGTTGACCAGCACGACGCGCGGCGACAGAGGGGTGTCGGAGTCGCGAAGGTCGCGCCCCGCCAGCAACGGGATTCCCATGGTGCGCAGGAAGTCCGGGCCCACCGTGTTGGTACGCAGTGGCACTCGTTCAAAAGAATAGGAAACTCCGTCCACGGTTGGTTCGTCATTATTCGACCAGCCGGCGCCGGGGCGGTTTTCAACAAAGGTGGCTGATTCCACGCCGGGCAGCGCGCGCATCCGATCTAGAAACTCCCGGTAAAAGGCGAATCTTTGCGGATTGGTCGTGGTTTGCTGTGGCGTGATGCCGAAAACCACCAACCCCTCTGTCTGCATCCCGAGATTGGTCCGTTCGAAGTTAAGCAGGGTTCGTAGCGTCAGTCCGGCGGTCGTCAGCAACGTGAAGCAGAGGGCGACTTGAACGGCCAGCACTGCGTTTCCAGTGCGCACTCCCTGGTGACTGGTAGAGACCGTAGCGCGCAAGGAACCTGCAACCGGACAGCGGGTCGCGGTGCGCATGGGAGCCACGCCGAACACGAGCGCAGCCAGCACTGAAACAATGCTGGTGAACAGCAGAACGACTCGATCTGGCGAGAGCCCCGTTGCCAGATGCGACCAGGCGGCGAGCGCCCGAGTAGCGTAAAGGGCGAAAAGCCAGCCCGACACGGCGCCCGCAACGACCAGCAACCCGCTTTCCGTGAGCAGTTGCCGGAGCATAACCGTGCGTCCTGCACCCAGCGCCATGCGCAGGCTGAAGTCGCGCTGCCGCGCCGTGTTGCGCGCCACCAGCAGCATTGCAACGTTGCTGCAGGCGATCACCAGGACCAGCGACACCAGGACCATCAATATGGTGATCGGTTCGCGATAGTAGTCGCCCAGGCCTTGAATGCCTATCGCCGGAACCGCTGTCAGAGTCACCTTCGGATAGGCCGGATCGGGCGTGCCCAGGCTGGCGTAAGCCGCTGCCCAAAAGGATGGAGTCGATTGGGCCACAGCCTGTGGCGCTGATACTCCCGGGGCGAGGCGCACTATCAGTCTCAGGCACCACCAGTTGGGCAAGCCGTAGACGGTTTTGTCCTCCGTGCCTCCCCAGGGGTTAAGCTCCGGGCGGCGCTGCAGCGGGATCCAAACATCGGTGGATTCCCCGG
>DASXGD010000252.1:0-4590 GCA_036489245.1 Occallatibacter sp.
GCGCGGCTTTTCGTACGGGTGAACACGATGGCGCGGTCGACCTCGCCACGGCAGAGCAGCTTGAGCAGCAGCGGACCTTTGTTTTCGGCAGTCACGGGATATATCGATTGGCGGATGCTCGCGGGCGGGGTAGAAATTCTCCCGATATTGACGCGGGCTGGCTCACGCAAAAACTCGCGAGCGACCCCTTCCACGCTCGGGTCCATGGTCGCGGAGAACATCAGGGTTTGATGCGGTCCTTTGACCATCCGCAGGATGCGGCGCAATTGCGGCAGGAAGCCCATGTCGAGCATCCGGTCGGCCTCGTCGATGACGACCAACTCGATGCGATCGAGTTTGACCTGCCCACGCTCGAGGTGATCGATAAGGCGCCCCGGGCACGCGATTACTACCTGGGCAGTGCGCAATTCGTGGACCTGGCGGTTCATCGATTCACCGCCGACCACGACTGCGCCACGAAAACGGGTATTGCGTGCGAGTAGCGAGAACTCACGGCCGATTTGCGCGGCCAGTTCCCGGGTGGGAGCAAGGATCATCGCGGCAAGCCCGCGCGCGCCATTGCCATGCAGGCGATTGAGCAGGGGAAGCAGAAACGCCGCCGTTTTGCCGCTGCCGGTGCCTGCGCTCGCGACCAAATCGCGGCCCGCGAGTGCTACGGGAATTGCATCGGCCTGGATCGGGGTTGGTTGATGATGTCCGCGGTCGCGAACCGAGCGCAGGACTTCAGGTGATAAAGCGAGGGCAGAAAAAGACAAAGAGACTCCATGTTCAGAGCCAACGGATTCCAGTTGGGCGGTGAGGCCGAACGAGTGGTTCTGGGGCTAAGAGGTGGTGCGTCGCGGAATCCGACGCGCGTTGACCGTTGATCGGTCAACCCACAGCGTACGGATAGTCGGCGTCGCGGTCAATAGGGGACCGGCGAAACGAACTCGGGAGCTGAAACTTCATGAGTCGTACCACGATTTTTTCAGACACCGATTTGTCCGCCGGTTCCGCAGCAGTGCCGCATCGCCGGCACTCGGCAGCAAGCGCAGAACCGCATTGGCTGCAGAATTTGCGCCCCTCGCGGTTGTCAGCGCCGCACTTTGCGCACCGCACCAGTCACCTCTCTAGTGACGAAGTCACCGCAGTATCCGGACGAAGCGCAATTTAGCGCAAGGCCAGCAATTTGCGGAAGGAACGTGTTGGTCTACCACCCTTTTGTGGTGAAGGATCCATGAAAGGCTTGGAGTCAAAGTGGCGCGGTGGAGACATGAACTTGGCCCGGCCAGCGGGTTGCAAAGACCCCATCGAAGCTTGGAGTCATATTTGTCATTGGAAGGAAAGAGAAGAAACTCATTGCGTAAGTGGTTCTCTTACTGCACAGATGAACCTCGATTGCATCGGCGGTGCGGACTCAAGTGGTTCTCCGATGGTTCTTCCTGACGCCCATGAACCGTCGCAAACCAGCGTTGAAATAGCAGCAATTCCGTCTCGTTTGCTGGGTGCTCCCAACCCGGACTTACCACGGCTACCAGTGTTCCGCCGGGCACCAGGCAGTCCCAGGCCGCCATCACATGCTTGAGATCTTCATCCTGGCGGCGGAGCAGCGTCATCAGGATCGCATTGAAGAATGTTCCGTAGTAACCGAGTCCTTTATCCACGTGATCCAGGAACCTCGTTTGAGAGACCGACATTGCGCCAAGGCGACAATGCGGCATCATCGCGCGATGGGCCGCTCCCTGGTCGATTTCAGAACTGTTTTTACGACAGCCGATGGGTAGCAACTGGTTGGATCGAATTCGATGGCCGTGATCTGCTGTTGTAAAGGCAACTTCGCTATCAAACAACCTCGGCCTGCACTCGGCTCAAGTAGGTGATCCGATACAGCTATAGCGGCCAGATCCCGCATTATGTCCGCAAGTCGCGTAGAATCGGAAAAGGTACCGCGATTGCTCCGATGACGGGTCGGCACCCTGCACGAGCTTGCACCGAGTTCGGGAAACCAAGCTTGTGCCAGAATTCCGCATGCAGATTCTTTTTCCATGGAGCAATCGAAGAGATATATGGAACCGGCTTGCGGCGCGCGGAGCCCTGAGTCAGGCTTGGAGTCAAAATGGAAGCTGCAGAGATATGAACTTCCCGGACCCGCGGGTTAGACGGACCAGATTGAAGAACCAAACCGGAAAGCTACTATCGCGAATTGTTCAACTCCTCGAGCAGCACCTTGGCGTCCTTCAAGTCGGCGGTGTCGAAGCCTTGGGTGAACCAGCCGTAGATTTCTTCGAAGAACGGAACCGGGTCGAGCAGCCTCTCAGTCTTGAGCTTTTTTCTTCTTCCGTAAGACCTCGAAAACCGCTTGGAATTCATCACCTGCATAGCCGAAGTCAATAGCTCGCTTCACAAGGCTTACGAGCAATTCGCTGGCGGCGCGGTTGACCCCTGCGTCGTCGCTAAAGCGCACGATGTTGCCGAACGCCGACGCGGAAATCTCGAGCGACGCCTCTTCTCCCGCATAGTTTGACTTCGAAATCATTCTAGTGGCTTTCAACATATCTGCGGCCAGTATCGGCATTAGCGTATTGGCCGCTTCAGAATAACTGTCGAGGGGAATCCCTTCAGCCTCACACAAAGCGGCCCCGTGCAGAAAGCCCAACTCCGCGGTGAAACCGAACGTCAGAAGACTTGAGTCAAGTGCGGACGCGCTCCCAACACGCTCGCCCAGGAACATACTGTTACCAGCAAGACTTCCGAGAAGTTGTTTGTGAGCCTCAAAGACTTTCTGCTGGCCTGCGTACAGGATCGTACACTCTTGCGCTCCGACGCCGCTCGGATAGCTGATGATCGCGCCATCCAGGTACGATATCCCGTGACGTCGCGCCCATGCCTCTGCTTCGCGCGCAAGTTGGGGTGTCCCGCTCCTCAATTGCACGACAGTTTTGCCGCGCAGCTTCTCGAGGACGGCTGGCGAGTCCAGCAAACTGTTACTTACCGCATAGTCGATTACACATACTACGATGACGTCACTGGCAGCAGCCGCGTCCTCGACTGATTTTGCCTGCCGTGCTCCGGCGTGCACTAAAGTCTCGGCCTTGGCTGCGGACCGGTTCCATACGGTGACAGTATGGCGGTTTGCGAGAAACGCCCTCGCGAGAGCGCTTCCCATGTCGCCCAACCCGAGCACGGTAACGGCGACGGTTCGATGCTCAGCTGGCTGAGTTTATTCACTCATAGCGCTAGTCCCCCTCAGGACCGTATGCGGTCAAAAACGACTGAGTCGACGCGTAGCTTCAAACTTGGATCTCACACGGGTAGCCGCGAGCGACCAAGTTGCGCTGTCAGCCTCACGATAGCGCGCTACGGCGGTTGAGTAATTTCGCTCTGATGCACAAACCGTGGCTCGATGCATCAGAGCATCGGATTTGCGTCAGGCTGGCGGAGCTTGAACTGGCCAAGCGCACGGTAGGAAGACTGACTGACCAGAAAATGCTGGCCGGCAGCGTATACATCGCGGAAGCAGCGCTGGAGAGGGTTGGTATCGAAGAGAGCACCGCCGCCCGCCGCCTGGAATGCAACCGTTGTCACGCCCTGCGCTATCTCGGTGACATAAGCAGCCGCCGCGCGCGCCTGGGCCTGCTGCTCGGGGGGTGGCATTTCCCCGGCCGCGCCTGATCCCAGATCCCAGACAAGATTTGCAGGACGAGGGCACGCACAGCTCCGAGCTCTAGCTCGGTCTTGCCGAGTGCAAATTGAAATTGTGGATGTGTCGACAGCGGAGAAGGTTGAAAATTGCGCTTTCTGGACCGCCTGGGCGGTTATTTCGTCCAGGGCATGCCGGGCGATGCCCAGGGCGATCCCCATAGAGAAGGTGTCAAGACCGCAGGAACACCCACCCGAAGAGCCGCACCGCCGGAGACGAGCTTCCCGAGCACGGCCTCCATCAAAGAAAAAGTCATCGCATCAGGCACGAACACGTTCTCGATACTGTAGTCGCAACTGCTCGACGCCTTGAGACCAGCCGCTTGCCAGTTGCCATGAATCAGAACTTGCTCGGGAGATGTCCTGAGCGCTGTTGATTTTTGAGTGGCGGCAGACCTCGCCCGATCGAAAGATCGGGTTGGTATAAGGAGGAAAGCCGCCATGAGGAAGATTGGCAAGAAGCCGGGGAAAGAGCAAAGCGCAGCCGGACAGTTTCCGTTTCCGTTTCGCGGGCTGGCCCGTGCGGCGTTGTGGGACAGCGTGGTGCTGTCGGGATTCGGATTCATCGCGGAAGAACTGGAGGCGGAGCGCACGGCGTTGTGCGGCGAGCGCTACACGCATCAGGAGCAGCGGCAAGCAGTGCGCGGAGGGCACGTGCCGAGTTCCCTGGTCTTGGGCGGCCGGCGGGTCGAGATCCAACGTCCGCGGGCACGCGGCAGCGATGGTCGCGAACTGAGTCTGCCGAGTTGGCGTGCATGGAGTACGCGCGATCCCTTGGATGAACGGGCTTTCGAGCAGATGGTGGTGGGAGTCTCCACCCGCCGCTACGCACGCTCGCTGGAACCGTTGCCAAAGGAGATTGCGGTGCGCGGCGTCAGTAAGAGCGCGGTGAGCGAGCGCTTCGTAGTCGGG
>DASXGD010000270.1:0-4035 GCA_036489245.1 Occallatibacter sp.
CGCTTGGTTTGTCCGCCTCATTGTCCGCTGGATAAATCGCCCCCCGGAACTCTGACTTACGTCAATTCCCCGTGCGCGGCGGAGTGCGATCCGGGTGACTGACGGTTACCCGTCCGGATAAATGCGGTAAGTGACGCTGCCACGGTCACCCCACAACGAGTCTTCAGTCCCGGATTGCAAAAGTGTCTTTTGGCCAGCAGCGACGCACATCGTAACCTCAGCAGCGGGGTCGGATTCGGTCTGCCTCACATTTTTGAGAAAGCGTACCCGGCAGCGTCCGCCGCGGCAACAAGTGGCGACAAAAGCTATTGACGCATTGATGTGTTTCGGCCCAGCGTTTGATCGCCAGACCAGAACCGGTCCGTTCGTTTAGAATTTGCGGGCCTTAGGCTTTTTACGAAAGTGGAGAAGCAATGGCGGTGAAATCCAGTCATCTGAAAAGAGTTGCGGTCTTCACATTTGCGCTCTGTCTCGCCGTTTCTGGAGCCGCTAACGCAGGCGTCATTCTGATCGACGATCTAACCGACACCCTGACCGTCACCGGTGACGCCGACGTCGGTGCACGCCTGACTGGAGTAACTATCGCAGGCGAGACCGTGACGTTCGAAATCGATGCCCCGGCAAACGCTACCACCGGCGTTCCTTTCGTCAGCAACCTGAACATTCTCGAATCAGACGGGACCGTCTCCGACACATTGCAGCTCACAGCCGCTACCTCTTTTCAATCATTCTGGCAGTTCACCTCGGACGACGAAACTCCCTTACAACCGTTGTCCAATGCCATATCAATCGCCGAGGACGGCACGCCGCAGTTCGGGTTCGAAGTCCTCAATTTTGACGCGAACGGTGACGTGTTCAACACAGACACCATCCAGTTTAAATCGGACGCCACACCTGTACCTGAACCCTCGTCGGGCGTCTTGGCTGTGATCTTACTCGCAATGACTGGTTTCGTGTTCCGGGGTTCGATCAATCGCGCTCGTCAAGGCTGACGGTGGCTTGGCGGGGCGGCGCTTCGTATTGTGCCAATTTCAATAGTCCCAAGGCGGCGTGGCGGGAAGAACGGCTCGTCGCGGATTGGGGGCCGGGCCCGAAATCACTGGCTTTCAATGACGTTAAGGATTCTATCCCGTCCGCTCCCGCGTTGGGGAGTCGCGCAACAGATCGACGGTCGCCGGGAGCGGACGGGATAGAATCCAGTCGAACTGAACCGCGGAGCGGACGGGCTATGGACTTTGTATGGGCGAGGTCGTGACGGGAAGGCGCGGTTGTGTCGCTGCCGGGACGCTCGCAGGGCGAGAGCGTGAGACTGGCCGGACGACTTTCCTCTCAGTGCGCGATCGATCATTCCGATCTTCGCGAACATGCGGGCACGCCGTCCGTGACAGACGTGCGCTGAGCGCAGCCCGCTCTCCTTTGGCGGGTACCAGGAACCATCGTGGCGAAGCCGGCCTGGTCACGAGCTGTCGAAGAGGCTGGGGTGCCAGGTGCGGGCGAGCAGTTCGGGAACACGCGGGCGCACGGCTCGCCAGACCAGTTCCAGAGACCCCTGGCCACAATATGGACAGCGCAGTGAGTCGTCTGGCGTCATCGCTGGCGATGTCGGTTCACCGCTCGCGACGGGATCGGCACATCCCGCCGCCCCGAGCAACTGCCGGCAGCGGGCCAGTTGTTGCTCGCGGACGCGATGCGCCAGGAACCCGAAGCTGCGGATGCGGACGAACCCGCGGGGGAGCACGTGCTGCATAAATCGCCGCAGGAACTCATGGGCCGTGAGGGTCATCCGCCGCCAGCGATGACCGTGGGCGTAGGCCTTGTAGCGGAACGTGACCTGGCCGTCCGCCAGGGACTCGAGGCGGTCGTTGCTGATCGCCACGCGGTAGGTGTAACGGGCCAGGTACTTCAGGGCCTGCTCCGCCCCTCCGAAGGGGGGCTTGGCATAGACCACCCATTCCTTCTGGTACAGGGTTGTCAGGAACCGGTTGAACTGCCGGGGGTCAGACAGACCGGCCAGGTCTCCCTTCCAGACGAATTCCCCGCGATCATAGGCCTGCCGCAGAAAGGCCAGCAGTTTGCCGCGCAGCAGACGACTGAGGACCCGCACGGGGAGAAAGAACCCGGGCTTGCAGGAGATCCAGCGCGTGCCGTCGGGAGACAGGCCTCCTCCGGGCACGATGACATGGACGTGCGGATGCAGCTCGAGAGTCTGGCCCCAGGTGTGCAGCACCATCAGGCCGCCGATCTGCGCTCCCAGATGTCGCGGGGTGGCGGCGATTTGCAGCAGTGTCTCCCGCACGGCGCGAAAGAGCAGCGTGTAGAGCCGCGCCGGATGGGCGGCCGCCAGCGGGACAAGCTCGTGAGGAATGCTGAAGACCACATGGAAGTACTGGACAGGGAGCAGTTCCCTGGCGCGCTCGTCGAGCCAGGCGGCGCGCTCCGCCCCCTGACACTTGGGACAATGCCGGTCGCCGCAGGAGTTATATAAGACGGTCTCCCCGCCACAGGCGTTGCAGCGATGGAGGTGCCCTCCCATCCGCGCTGTCCGGCAGGCGGCCAGCGCGGCCAGCACCAGCCGCTGCCGGGGAGTTACGCGGGATCCACAGGTGCGGAGGTAGGCGTCTCCGTGACGGCGGATGATTTCGCCGACTTCGAGCGGCGCGCGGGCTTTCGCGGCGGCGTGGGCGCCGGGCCCTGACGGAGCTGTTCCAGAGGCAACAGATCCAGCGACTGGCACGCCTCCTGGAGGTGGCTGCGGCGCACGTGCGTGTACAGCGCCGTCGTGCTCAGCGACCGGTGTCCCAGGATCTTCTGAATCGAGAACAGGTCGACCCCGGCTTCCAGGAGCTCGGTGGCGAACGTATGCCGCAGGGTGTGAGTGTTGAAGCGCCGTTTCAGGCCGGCCTGGACTTTGGCTCTCCGCAGAATGGCCCCCACGGCCTCCGCGGTCAGAGGCTGGTCGGGCCGGCGGCCGGGGAACAGCCACACCGGGTTCCGATGCGTCTTCCAGAACAGCCGCAGTTCCGTGAGCAGCTTCTGAGAGAGGGGAACCAGCCGCTGCTTGTTCCCCTTGCCGCGGCCCACGAGAATCGTCATTCGCCGGCTGTCGATGTCGGTCACGCGCAGTGGCACCGCCTCCCCCACCCGCATCCCGGTGGCATACATCGTGGCCAGGAGCATCCGCTGCTTGCGGGAGAGAATGCATTGCAGGAGTTTCAGGACCTCGTCGCGGCTGAGGACCACGGGGAGATGCTTCGGTTTCTTGCCGAAGGGGAGCCGGGGGATGTAATCCTTGCGGCCCAGCGTGGTCCCATACAGAAAACGTAGGGCGCAAACCGACTGGTTGAAGGTGCTCCAGCTCACTTTCTTGCGGAGCAGGTGCAACTGGTACTGCCGCGCGTGCTCGGGGGTGAGTTCCGCGGGGGAGCGCCGGAAGTATCTGGCGAACTGGGCCAGAAACATCACGTAGCCCCGGATGGTGGCCGGGGAATAGTTACGCAGTTGCATGTCGTGGATCAGCCGTTGTCGCAAGGGAGTCATGGCGGGCACCGTCGGTGAGGAGGAGACAGAAACAGAAGACGTTCTGCTTCCATCCTGACGGACCAGCGGAGAGCGCGCAAGACCGGACAATCGTCACGACCGGCACAGGCAGGTCGCGGGAAGAGGCCGACCAAACTCACAGCCGCGGCGCACACGCGCTGGCCCTCGCTGCGGCAACCGGCCGCGCGCGAGACAGTTAAAGGGGCCCGACGAGCGTGGCTTGCAAAGGCCGGGAACTTTCGCGGAGCGGTTTAGTTCGACTGTGGGTCATGCGAACGGAACGGTCAGCCGGACGGTAACACGAGAATTTTCAAATGCGGCAGCGCCCGCTTCAATTCCTCAACGCCCGCATCAGTCACCTTGGTCTTCCGCAAAAATAAATTGGTGAGACGCGGCACTCTCTTCAAGTGCTCAAGACCGCTATCCGTGACGTGGGGCGACTCGATGTCGATTTCCTTTACCTTCCCCAGCCCCTTCAAGTGACCCAGGCCGGCGTCG
>DASXGD010000015.1:0-12112 GCA_036489245.1 Occallatibacter sp.
AGCTGCACCCTTGGTTACAACTCCAACCTGTTTTCCGTCCAGCCATAACTCGGTGTTATCCATGTTAGTCTGCACGACAAGCGTCCCGTATTGCAGGCTCGCGACAACCGTTGGTGATTTCGCATGGGTCGGGTCAAAGGCCAGCACCATGTTGGAATCGAAGCTGCCCCGCTCCGACGTGGGGTTCTGCCGGGCTTCAGTTGCCGCGCGCACGTTGGTATGCACATACTCGGCAAGTTCGTCGGCCGTTACAATCCCGTCGCCATTGGCATCGGCGGCGCCGGCAAGGCCCTGCACCACGTAATAGGTGAAAATGCCGTGGCCTCCGCCCCAGTCAGGGCTTTCGAAGCTCTGCTCGCGATCGCGGCTTGCGGTGAGCGAAAAAATGGATTGGTGCACATCGAGGAGCATCTGGTTCAACTGAGCCGGATTGGTTTCGGGCGTGATCGCACCGCTGTGGCACGCGTCCGTAAGAAGCACCTTCCACTTACCCTTGATGGTGGTGCCGATGAGTGTACCGAGCGTATCCATGGAAATGGCGGTGCCCGCAATGTTATGCAGGTCGATGTCATAGGGAGCGAGGTAACCCTTGCCGCCGGAGATAAAACCATGGCCCGCGAAGTAAACAAGCACGCGGTCGCCGGGAGCGGTAACGGACGGCAGCCAATTCTCGAACTCATGCAGGAGGTTGGCCCTGCTGGCTTCTGCGCCCTTGAGCAGGTGAACATGATTGGCGGGAAACTGCCCGCCTTGCTGACTGATGAGCGTGGTATAGATGGACTCCGCGTCGCGGTCCGGGTAATGCAGTTGGGCCGAATCAGGAAGATTGGCATAGTGGGCAATGCCGACAACGAGAGCGTAGCTCTGCGGCACAGCAGAGGGAACGACAGAACCGGTGCTCTCGGGCGGATGCACGGGCTTCAAATCGCGCGAACCTTCATTCTGGCCTCCAGGTGGAGGCGGAGATGGCGGCGCTTGTCCGTTGATCGGACGCGCCGCAAACAGAGACAGCATCAAAGTCGAGAAACATAGCTGGAGGACTAAGTGAATGGATCGAGTGCGAAGTAACGTCATAGTGCCTCCGTGGTTTTACTCACGGTGCGCGAGCCGGAACGTGTAAATCAGCGGCAGCTTGGCGGTGGGCGCCGATTGGATGGATGTATCGTCTCCATCGTTCGCGAGCACAATGTCCCGCGAAGCGGTTCGCGCCAGGGGAACCAGTTCGCGCGGGACCGCAGCATCGGGAGGAAGGGGCGCGACTCCCGCAGAACCGTCGAGACACTCGCCTCGCGCCTTGAAGATGGCATCATCGCACCTCGGCAACAGCCCGGGCGGAGGAGGAGGCGTGGACTGGGGATGAGCTGAATCCGGGCTCTCCGCCTGAGGTCCGGCGGGAAGTGCGATGGCAGTTGCACTCACCAGGAAGTAAAGAGTATCGAATCCGGCTGGACCACTGACTTCGAACCACCCATCGCCATCCGCCGGAACCAGGTACCTGTGATTCATCTCGATGTGGTTGGTGTTGTTCGCTGCGCTTGTTCCCGGAAACAGCACCGCCGTCGACCCGCTGGTTCCCTTGTCGACGACGTAGAGATATCCGTTGACCTGGCTGGCAAGCCGGAAGCGAAGGATGTCACCATTGCGAAAAACCGTGTTCTGTGGGACAGCCTGAACCGTGTTTCCCTTTCGCTGTTCGAGTCGAATCGAGAAAAGGCCAGGAGAACCTGGATTTTGCGCGTGCAGATCAGGCGTGGCCAAAGCGACCAGCAAAATCATCAACGAACATGTTACGGCAGGGAGGCTTCGCTGATCGTTGATCCGGCGCATCGGTGTGCAATCCATCATAACGTGTAACTAGCCTGCCTGACTCGCGGCTAGCGTGCGTGGCCATGCAACGGGATGCGTACGCCGCCAACCGCGGCTGGTGCGCCGACGGTGCCGGTTCCCGGGGTGACGGTCGTCGGGGAGGACGACCCGTGCGTTGCGATCACGACACCGACAACCCCGCCCGCCACAGCAACGCCTCCAATGATCCAACCCCAATGGTGATGAGCCACCACGGCTGCCGTAGTCGAACCCCCGCTGGGAGAAACCAGCACTTCAATGTTCGTTTGCAAAATGACGCTATCGGCCTGCAGTTCGCCCTTAGTGGCGCGCACGTTGATTTTATATTGCCCCTTGTGCTGGGTAACCTGGAAGCCGCGCCCGACTGCCCTTCCGTCCTCATCCGTGGTTACAGAGACGGTATTCGCCCCGCTAAACGATGCAAAGGGACTACTGCTTCCACCGTTGTCTATGGCGAAGAGTACGAGCGCACCAGCGACCGGTTTGTGATTCTCATCGTCGACTTCGACGATGGGTTCACGCGCGGTGCGGGTCCGGATGTCATTCAGCGCCCCTTCCCCCTCGATGATGTTGATGAAGAGACCCTTCGGCTGGCCGGTCGCAACGACTCCGGGGGCCTGCGATGCGGACGAAGTGGTTCCGGGAGCCTGTGCGCACGCCGCGCGAAACCCGCCGAATGCCGCGGTCGCGACCAGGATGATCAACAGAAGCTGCGCGGATTTGATTTGTGTTTTCACTGCGAATTTACGCTCCCGGAAGTACCGATCGAGTTGGCGAGTGTGGCAGACACGCCGGTGATGTTGGAGTCGGGTTTGCTCAGCTGGAAATTCTGAGTGTAAGTGAACTCCGAGCCATACTGGTCAGAAGTCGACGAACTGTACCAGGGCGAGAAGAGGCTCGAAACAGGAATCTGCACTTGTGCAGAGCCAAGAGACTGGGCGTCGCTACCGGTGAAGACAAAGGTGGCCTGCGTCATCTCGCGGGTGTTTGAGAAGCCGTTGATCGCGACCGTGATCAGCCCCGCGGTGCCATTCGTGAACTTGACGCTGGTGATAACCGGAGCGGCGGGCGCAATGACGAGCGTGATGGGCGAGACGCCGGCCGGGGTTACGTCTGCGCCACCGGTGGTGAGAGCCAGCGTAACCGTGATGGTGCCGGCGACAGTTCCGGTTTGCAATGCGACTGCGGGAATCGTCGTCGAGCCTGCGGGTACAGTGAAGTTCAACGTGCGTCCGCCGGTCGAGAACTGGACCGCCGGATCATCGACGCCACTGGCGCCCTTGGGCGCAAAGGTCAAGGCGAGCGTCCCGATCAGGTCGCTGGGATATGGACTGTTCAAGGCGATGGTGATGCCCGGCTGCTCGCCCGACGTGGTCGTCGACGGCACGGATACGCTCACGTCTGCGGAGGGGGCGGTGACCGTGATCGGCACGACATTGCTGGTGAGTTTCGAGGTCGGATCGTAGACGGTCAAGCTGAGAGTTGCCGCGGCGGCGAGGTCGGTCTTAGGAATGGTAGCGGTGAGCGCGGTTGCGCTCTGGAAAGTTGTGGCGAGCGCCGTCCCGTTCACCTCGACCACGGATGTAGAAGTGAATCCGCTGCCGGTTACCGCGATCGGAAGGGGACTCGTACTCAGAGGAGTGGTACTGGGCGAGACCGAGGCAATGGTAATGGGAGCATAGTTGACCTGGATGGTCACCTGGGCTGTGGCGGTTGTGTAGTCCACCGTGTCCGTTGGCGTGAAAGTTGTGGTCAACATCTGCGAGCCGGCGGCAAGCTGCGTTCCGGTCGCGGGGTTATAGACGAACGCGCCAGGAAGAGCTGCCCCCGTGACTCCGGCGGCGGTGGCATCGAGTTGGGTTGCGCTGAGCGCGGTGGAGGTTAAGATCGGCGCCGGCGTTGCCCAGGTCAAAACCGGGGCGGCCCGGTTGATCACCAGGGTTGCCGGCAACAGGTAAGCAGTGGTCGATCCGGTTGGAGTGTATGCGACCTGCACCGGGTATGAAACGGCTGGGTAAATCTGACCAGCGTTGATCGTTGCGCCCGTTGCGACGAAGGTATAGACAAAGGTTCCGCCGCCGGGAAAGCCGAAGAGGGTTGCGGTCGCGTTCAGTTCGCTCGCCGGCAAGGGTCCATACAAAAACGCTGCGGGCTGCCACGTAATAACCGGAGTCGCAATTTGAAAGCTGCTGCTGGTGGAGCTATATGCCGGGTCGGCGGAGGCGCTGTTACCGCTGATGGCGGTGGTTGCAAACAACTTGTAGGTCCCCGCCGTGTTGACGGCGAGATCTGCGAAGACGGCAGACGTGACCCCGCTCGTGACCGTGGGATTATGGGTCAACGTTCCGGTCAACGCTCCGGTGACCTGAACTCCCTGTGGAGTCTGGAGCGAAACATTGACGGGCACGCCCTGCGGATAGTTTGTGGTGGTGTTGTCGACTTCCATCACCTGGACTGCCACGGCCGGCGTAATGGTGTGATCGAGCAGAGTATTTCCGGGCTGGGTGAGGAACGAAACGGAGCTATAGTGCGTCTGCACCGCGCCGATATCCAGGCCGCCGCTGGGGTTCAAGCGGGAGAAGCCGCGCTGATCGATGGTGTCGAATCCCTCCGTTCCCGGGGGAGTGGGATTGCCACCATTGATCGCCGGGCTTCCCGGCAACGGCATCATCGTCTCGGTCGGACCGCCGTTCAGCGCCAGTGGGCCCAGGTTCACGGTGACGCCGATCAGGTTCGCCACCCCGTTCGCCGCGATGCAGCCGTTGCAGTCGGAATTTGCAGCCCCGGCAATCGCCGTATTTCCGGCAATGATGGTGTTGTTGATGACGGGAATCGCGGTGCTTGCAATATCGAGTCCGCTGCCGGAAACGCTCGCCATGTTTCCCGCGATGGTGTCATCCTCCAGATTCAGATATCCGGAGGCATAGTTCTGAATTGCGCCGCCGCTGCCGGTGGTCGTGTTGGTGGTGAATGTACTCTCGTTGATATTGGCCGTATCCAGGTTGCAAATGGCGCCTCCGCAGGAGCTGAAGTCGGTGACGGAGGACTGGGAGGCGTTGCCGTTGAAGAGGGCCTGGATAACTGAAAGATAGCCCTGATTGTAAATCGCGCCTCCGTCAACCGAGGCCGTATTGCTGATAAAAAGCGTGCCGGCGGAATCATACACCGACGCATAATAGCTGTTATTCGAGATTGCGCCGCCTCGGGTCGCTTGGTTGCTGCGGAATGTTCCGCCGGTAATTGTCAGTGAACCGCCGTTGTCCACTCCGCCTCCCGGCGAAGCGTTATCGACGTTTCCTGTGACCGCGGAGTCATGGAGCGTCAGGATTCCGCCATAGACGTTCTCGATTCCTCCGCCAGTACCGTTAATCGCGGTGTTATTGGTGATTGCACACCCCGCGAGGGTGAGCGTGGCCTGGTTGTAGACACCTCCACCCGACCCCGCGCTGTTGCCGGTAATGTTCGTGCCGACGAGCGTGACATCGCCCCGTTGAACCCAGAGGGCTCCGCCTGAGCCCGCAAATCCGTTGGTCAGTGTGAGACCGTTGATGCGCACGGCGTCCGTGGTCGACGATGTGTTGACCACAAAGAGCTGGACCGTGCCGCCGCCGGAGATCGTCACGCCGCCTGAGTCGGTAATGGTGACTGGCGTCAGAATCTGCAATGAGCTCGCGAGGCTAATCGTTCCTGAAAGACCAAAGCAGATCTCGGTCGCGGTCGAATCGGCGAGGCCTGCACGCAGGCTTCCCGTACCGCTGTCGGCTAGCGTGGTCACGGTGTAGTTACAGGTGGTCTGGGCCGCCAACGGCATTTGACACAGCAAGGCTCCGCACAAGGCAAAGAGCATCAGGCACAACCGGCGGCGCCGGACGTTCTGGCGAAGGGAGGGAGGCAGGGTCGGTTTCATCGCGATATCCGGTCCGGCTGTTTTGTCGGGGAAACCGACGCGGTCTGAGTCGAACCCGGAATGGCGATCGCAGGAATGAAGAATGTGCGCGGTTGCGCCGTACGCGCATCCAGGATCCAGTCGGGTTGTCCTGCAACGTTTCTGGTAATTGCGTAGATTCCATCAGGCGTGAGCGGAACCAACTGTTGTGGAGTACAGACGCATGGAATCACGGCAGGGGTAGCGCCGGACGCCTGCAGGCTTACCTCGACAAGCTGCGGTTTGCCGCTGTCGGCCACGAACGCCCATTTGCCATCGGGCGAGATCGCTACTCCGGCGGCCTTCTGCACCAGTCCGGAAACGGATAGGGACATGAGCGCCGGAGATGTTGCATCCGGATTGCTTATGTAGGCGAGTTGCCCGGAGAGCGCATCCGCGACAACGACCGCATTGGTGGCGCTACCTGGTTGAAATGTCGCGCCGCCCCAACTTTGAACCGCCCCAATTGGGCTGTAACTGTGAGCCTCAGACAAGAATCCGAATTGAATTCCCGCGCCGCCTGCGGGCGCAACTCCGACAAGGAGCCCGCCGCCATCGCTGACCGCGAGATCGCCGGTCACTGAACCGGACGGCAGCGAAACGCTGGCCACCTGTGGCTTTGAGGGCAACCCGCTCACGACGAAGGCGAGTTGCGCGGAAGGAGAAACAACCACAGCAGAGGTGCCTGAAGGAGAAAATATCAGGCTCGAATCGAGGGGAACGTGAGCCGCAAGCGCGGTTATCGTCGCCGCGGGAAGTTCCCATTCCTGAAGGGTACCGTCTTTATTGAGCACGAGGATCGATGACGAAGAGGACGTCGTTGTGGCGGCGGCATTGACAACGTTCGTGTCCGTGGAAAGGGTGGCGCTGCCATAATGGCTTGCCCCGGTCACGCCCAGGATGGGATAGAGATTGCGCTGGCCGGTCTGCCAGATATATCCCAGTTGAAGTCCGGCAAGCGCGACTGGCGCCGCAGCGGATGACGGACCTTCGCTGACCGGTTGCGGAGCTTTGCTGCCTGTGACGATGCCACATCCGGTGAGAAGGACAAGCAAAGCCGCACGAAGCACAAGCTTGGAGCTTGTAATCCAGGAGGAGACCATATTTGCCTGACAGTCAGGGAATTGAAATGTTGGTGCAGAATCGGACGGATTATAGCCAATCGGGTCTCTAAAAGCTATGAAATATTTAGGGAGCAAACTTCGGTGCTAGCCGTTGGCTTCGACCAGAATGCAAGTGATGTTGTCGTGACCGCCCGCTTTCTTCGCCGCTTCCACAAGGCGCGCGCAACGGGCCTGCAACGCCGCCTCCGAACCGGGCAGAGCTCTGGAATCAGTTCGCGAATCCAATTTCGAGTCCGGTTTAGCATCCGGTTTCAAGTCAAGAATGGTCTCGATCGTCTTGTCGGTCAGCTCGCGGGTCAGGCCGTCTGAGCAGAGCATGTACACGTCTCCAGGCTCAGCCTGGAACTCAAAGCAATCCGGAGTCACGCAGTTCTGGGTGCCCAGGGCGCGGGTAATCACATTGCGCAGGGGGGAGCGGCGGGCTTCAGCGTTGCTCATCCGGCCCATGCGCACCTGCTCCTCAACCAAGGAGTGATCGAGGGTGAGTTGCTCCAGGCGGCCACTGCGCAAGCGGTAACAGCGGCTGTCGCCCACATTGAGCACCCAGACCCTGCGTTCTTCCACCAGCAGCGCCACCAGTGTGGTGCCCATGCCCGTGAGCCTTCGATTGCGCTGGGCCCGGGAATAGATCGCTTCATTGGCGGCGCATAGCGCCTTTTCGGCCAGTCCCGGCAGCGGTACCCCGGCGTCCCGGCCGGAGGTCAGGTGGCGGAGAACCTCATCCACCGCAATGGAGCTTGCGATCTCACCGGCTGCCGCTCCTCCCATCCCGTCCGCAACGACGTAGATCCCGTGGTCGACAGAAAATCCGAAAGCATCTTCGTTGGAAGGACGCTTGCGTCCGCGGTCAGTTTGCGCCGCGGCGGCGTAGCGTACGACAGCCGTTCCCAAGTGAACTTCTCCCGCTCGTCAGTGTACATGGGATGACGAACAGTCGGCATCTCCGAGGCGCCGAAATCAATGCCTGCCGGGCTTTGCGGGGTCGTCGGGGAGGGGCGGAGGTTCCCCCAAATCAAAGACTTGGATTCCCTCCGCCATGATGATCGCAACCCGTCGTCCGGAAGGGGAGACCGCCACATTTCCGCCCGCATCGAATACCGGGCTGGCCAGCGCGCGCAGGATAACCCTGCCGCTGGCCGCGTCAAAGACCTGGACGTCCTGTCCTTTGACCTCGTCACTCCCGAGCGGGGCGAAAGCGTTCAACGAGTGGGTGGCGGAAAGCGCCTCCCGCGCCACCCGGGAGCCGTCGGCACTCGCAACCAGGAGAGGCCACACCAGCGAATCAGAGCTGGGGTTTTCCCAGAGCTTCCGTCCGCTGGTGGTCATCGCCACCAGGCGGGAATCGCCTCCCGAGGAGCAGGTCGTGGCCAGAAACTCGCGCGGGGAAATAAAGTCAAGCATGGGAGAACAGAACGAATCCACGGTTCCGACAATGGAACTCCCGCCACTGAAGTAATTCAGATTCAACGTCCAGTTCTTGCCATTCCCTCGAATCGTCTCCAGGTAGCCGTCAGCGTTGATGGGCAGGTGCACTGCCGACCGTACATGGCTGACCAGCATGACTTTACCCGAGTCGCGGCGCAAGATGCGCAGAATGAGGTCAGGCTCGGTGCTGGGCTTTTCATCGTCACTGACAAGGGTGGCCGCGGCGGTGGCCGGACTGCCCACATCGCCGGCTTTCGATGCCGAAGTGGGCGGTTCAGAGGAGCCGGTGACGACGTACTTGTGGTCCGGATCCATCTCCACCCAGAGCACCGGCCCGGGGAAATGGAGAAAGGGCTTCAGTTGCAGGTTGGCATTCCCTACCTGCAGGTTGTCGCGGTCGCGCAGCAGGAACTGCCCATTGCCCAGCATCCAAAGGTAGCGCTTGCGGTCGTGGAGGGTCCAGACCGCGTCGGCCTGGACCGTTCCCTCCGGCAGTTTCAGAACCAGCGCGCGGATCTTGCGTTCTTCACTGGGGTCATTGCCCGTGCGATCGCGGTGAATCAGCCCGGGAACGCGAAACGTAACCAGCAGATGGTCTTCGTCAAAGAAATCGAGAGAGGCCAGGCTGTAGCGCAGGCCGAGATAGAACGCGGCCGGAGGGGTGAAACCGAGCGGTTCAATGGGGATAGTAAACGTGGGCTGCAGGGTGGCGCGGACCGGCGGCGCATTATCGCTCCCGCCCTTCTTATGCGACCCGGCCCAGGCGGCCAGCGGGAACAGGGCATGGCTGTGAGCCTGCGCGCCCAGCGTGGGGCAAACGGAAACCGTCGTCAGAGCCAGCGCCATTCCGGCACGCAGCCAAACAACGACGCGAACAAGCAGCTTCGCCATCGTTAACTATTCTCGCGCAATCGGCATGGTTTTGGGGAGGGACAGAAGCGAATTTGCGGGGGAGAAAGCTTGCTGGACGTCTCCCGAACGGATCGAAAATGCGGGGTAACCAAAATGAAGTTTGCAAAGGGATTGAGGCACGTTTCATGGTCTTGCCGGCCTGACCGGAACGACCCGCCCGCAATCGCGGAGTCAGATTCATCCGTATGCGACAGTAAAGACAGGCATGCAAGGAGGAGAGATCGGCCGCCGAACAAAGTTCCTGGGTTATGGCGCGTGCGCCGTGGCCGGTTGCCTGTGGGGCACCGGCTTCTATTTCGGCCGGCTGGCCATGAATGAAATGAGCGTGGAGCACATGGTGCTCTACCGCTTCCTGTTCGCATGCCTGGGCATGTTGCCGGTTCTCGTGCTGAACCGGGTTCGCTTCACGCGCTCTGAACTAAAGCTGCTCTTGATCTCCGCAACCTTCGGCGTGCCGGTGCAATTCCTGTTGCAGTTTCACGGGCTGGCCCGAACCACAGTGAGCCATGCCTCGCTGATGGTGGGCTGTATGCCCGTTCTGCTGGCGGCGGCAGCGGCTTTGTTTGCAGGGGAACGGCTGGATCGCGTGGGATGGTTTGCGCTGTTCGCCTCCACCGCGGGCGCGGCGCTGATCGTTCTGGGAGGCAGTCGCGGGCCCGCCGCCCATGGCCAGCCGACCCTGATCGGCGACCTGACGGTGGTGGCTTCGCTCTGCACGGCGATGGCTTGGATCCTGGTTAGCAAGAAACTCATGCTCACGCACAGCCCGCCGGTGGTCACCGCCTATACGATCCTTTCGGGTACAGTGATGCTGGCGGTGTGGATTCTGGGCCCGTGGATCGCCAGGCCATGGCTGCCCAACCACAGTCAGCCACCGCCCTTCGCCCATGTCAGTGCAACTGCCTGGGCCGCCCTCGCCATCAGCGGCCTGGCCTGCACGGCAACAACGACCCTGCTGTGGAATTGGGGCATTCATCATGTACCGGCATCGCGCGCTGGCGTGTTCCTCAATATCGAACCAGCGCTGGGATCGTTCCTGGGAGTCAGGCTTCTCGGCGAACATCTGGGGCCGTATGCATGGTTTGGCGGAGCGCTGATTCTCGGCGCGGCCATCACCCTTACGACCCGGGAGCATGAGTCGCAACCGCCCGTGATCCTCGAATAAAAGAAGGCGCAACGCCGCGTCGAATCGACATAACACGTGTCTATAACTTGCGGGAGAACGCAGCACCTCGATAGATGCGTGATCCTCGAATAGAAATTACGCATCTTATTGAGGCAGGATGGAAGGGAACGAGACCATCGCCGAGGCAAGCACGAGTTCGACGAGAGCAAGAGCCTGGCGACGCGACCTGTTTGAACTCGGAGGAATCTACGCACTCATCCTGATCGTCATCTGGACGCCGCATCCGTGGCAAGCCGTGCTGTGGGTCATCGCGGCACTCACTATCTTTTACTTTGCGCGCCTTTCGTTCGAGGGTTTCAGGCCCATGGGCCTGTGCACTGCCAACCTGGTGCGATCGCTCTGGGCAGTGGCCTTTGCCATGGTTCTCTCCGTTGCTGCCGTACTCCTTGCCGTACGGATGCACACGCTGCATGTGCCCGAGACACCGCTGTTGTTTGTCCGCCATTACGGGCCGTATGTAATGTTTGCCGCGATACAGCAGATCATCATGCAGTGGTTCTTTCTCGCTCGATCTCTGCGCCTGCTTTCCGACGCTTCTTCGGCGGCTGCTTTGACGGCCGGCCTTTTTGCGGTGGCCCACTTGCCGAATCCGATCCTGACCCTCATCACGCTGTTCTTCGGCTTGGCCTCCTGCTACTTCTATCTCTACTATCGCAACCTGGTGCCGCTTGCCCTGGCGCACGCCATTCTCGGTATTTCGATCGGCATCACCATTCCTGGTTCCATCGATCACAACATGCGCGTGGGCATAAGTTACCTCACATACGTTGACAAAACGGTGCTGACCAAAACGGAGTTGACCAGGACGGTGCTGTCAGCGAAGCCATAGCGACCAGACTGCGTCGACGGTGGCGTGGGTAACCGCGGACGCTCCGACGCGACGATCGCGGCGCCACGCGCGGCCATAAAAGATACCTGCGATGGCCGCCATCAACACATAACGCCAGTTGAAGTGCAGCGCGCGTTTGTTGAAGTGCGACAGGCCGAAGAGAACTGCCGTGGTGATAAGCGCCGGCCATCGGCCCATGCACCGCTCAAGCAGATTCTGCAGCCATCCGCGAAAGAAGAGTTCTTCGGGAACCGCGATAAGAAAAAAAGTGAATATCCAGGCGCCGGCGAATTGCAGCGCCACGGGCCCCATCGACCCAAAGGGATGAAGATGAAGGAAGCCTAGTCCCAGACCGAGAGCCAGCGCCAGAGGCAGATAGAACACCACTTCGCGCAAGCCGGTGGTGAAATCGCGGCTCCGCAGGCGAAGATCGAATCCCACTCCTTCGAGGTCGCGCACCGCAATGAATCCATAGATACCCGCATCGAGCAGCAGCACCTTGCCGAACACCGCGAGATGCGCGGGCCAGGCAGGCTCGAACCAACGCAGATCGACAGCCAGGCCAAGAATCGCCAGCATCAGGAACTCGGGCCAACCTGAGTTGGTTCCGCGGGCGCGGAGCAACACCACTGCGATTAGAACGGGCAGGACCGCATAGAGGCCAAGCCATGCCCAGGAAAAGTTTCCGCGGCTCAGAGTCACTAACAGATAAGGCACACAGAGCAACGAGGGGCTTACGATCTGCACCCACACAGGGAGTCGTTGCGCGCAGCCAGCGAAACGGGCGGAAAAAAATCCAGCCGCAAGGTAAGGCGCCAGCGCCAGCACCGCCGCAATCACAATCAACGGAGAGAACAGGTACACAG
>DASXGD010000034.1:0-8156 GCA_036489245.1 Occallatibacter sp.
GTGCCGCGCGCGCGATGGGGCTGCACTTTGCCGACCGGCAGTGGAGCAACCCGCGGCCAGACGGCCTCTCCAGCGAGACACGCTTCTGGATCGACGATATGTACATGCTCACGATCCTGCAGCTCCAGGCATATCGCGCGACGAATGACACCAGGTATCTGGATCGCGCCGCGAAGGAAATGGTGGCCTACCTGCGCAAACTCCAACAACCCAACGGACTCTTCTATCATGCCGAGGATGTTCCCTTCTTTTGGGGACGCGGCGATGGCTGGGTCGCCGTGGGCATGACGGAGATGCTCATGTCTCTGCCCGAGAACCATCCCCAGAGAGCGGAGATCCTCGAAAGCTATCGCAAAATGATGGCCGAACTGCTGAAAAACCAGAATGCCGACGGAACGTGGCGCCAGTTGATCGATCACCCCGAAGCATGGGAAGAAAGTTCCTCCACCGGCATGTTTACCTTCGCGATGATTGAAGGCGTCCGTCATGGCTGGCTGCCGGAAGAGACCTACGGGCCGGCCGCGCGCAAAGGATGGATCGCGCTCGCAGGCTTCGTAGATCAAAATGCGGACGTGACCAATGTGTGCATGGGAACAAACAAGGAGAACAGCCTGGCATACTACCTGGCCCGGCCCCGCAAGACCGGAGATTTCCACGGACAGGCTCCGGTGTTGTGGGCAGCGCGGGCGCTGCTGGAGCGCTGAGAGCCATCCAGGACGCACCAACACCAGCCTGGGTAAGTCAGTCTCCACTGGCTCGTAGAGTCAGCGTCACTTTTCGCAACTTCGACTCCACGGCACCTACCGCGAGTCACTAGGTGACGTGTAACTCTCGACCAGAAACTTGAACTCACCGATGACGCACCATAAAGATGCAAATGACTCGAATTCACATACTTTACAAGCGTGCGTGTGCGCACGAGCCTGCTTGCGACTGGAAAGAGAGAGCCGGGCTGGTGTGCGCGCACAATGAACGCTGTCGTTGGCCTCGAGCAAAGTTACTGACTCCCGGTCGTCGTATCTTAGGACGTCGAGGGACGCGCGAGTGTTACCTCATCCCCCCATCATCCGGAGGTCGCAAATGAAGAACCTTTGTGGTGTTGTCGTCGTGTGGGTCCTTGGGATGTTGGTTGTCATCAGCAGCTCGATGCCTTGCCCTGCCCAGGAAAACAAATCCGTCCATCCCGCTCCCGCCTCGCCTGTTATTACCGTGACGGTTACGGATCTGTACCGTACCAAGCATGGCCGTCGGGCGGAAGTCGTCATTGCTCAAGCCGTAGGCTTTCCCAATGACACTTGCGATGTCATCACAACGTTTGACGTCGTAAAGAAATACGAGGAGCGCCAAACCTGGAGCACTGTAACTCAACGACTCGATATCGTTGTCGATGGAACGCCCTATCCTGCGACCTTTCGAGATATCGGATTCTACCCTCTTGGCCTCAACCTCGCCTGCATCGATTTTGACTCGCCCTTCCTCCACGCACAGTTGAAGATCCCTGTTCTGCCATTGGACCTGGACGCATCGGCCGGTCCCTCTTCGTTGTCGTATGACGATACGGAATTAGCGAAAAGCAATCCAGGAACCCCTTTTCTGAACAAGCAAGGGGAAGTCTCCTCGGTTCTTGTCGCTGCCGGGAACGGTCAGTTGGAATTTGCATCGGCCAATGACGTTCGCACGTTCCTCAAAGTTGCCGCGAACGTGGCCCCCCGGCCAACGCTGTTTCACCGACCGCTGTCGTCAACCTAGGCCAAGCCAGTCTCAAAAAAGCGCAGGCAAGCGCTGAGTCCAACTTGTGCCACAACTGGCACCGAAGACGAACCCCTTTTGGGTGTTTCGTCCGTGACCAGTTCAGAATGTGGCTTTGAACTTCGGGGAGATTTGAATTGGTCGGGACGGGCAGATTTGAACTGCCGACCCCTCGCACCCCAAGCGAGTGCTCTACCAGGCTGAGCCACGTCCCGACACGATCAAGCCGGTCCGCCGAGGCGGACCGGCTTTTGGGGTCTCATTTGAGTCTACACCAGCCAAGTCAGGAAGTCGTCCGAATCGCGCCGCCTCCCCGGCTCCTCGGTTAATGCGAAGGAGGTACGTATTCACTGGGCAGCGCCGAACCGGCGCCGAAAAAGAACTCTTCCATCTGTTCCACCAGAAACTGTTGTGCCTGCGGGGTCCAGGGCTGCAGTCGGTATTCGTTCAACAGCATCTTCTGCCGATCGACCCACTCCCCCCAGGCGGCCTTGGAGACATTCTTGTAGATCTTCTGTCCAAATTCCGAATCGAAGGGAGGTTCGTCCAGTCCCTCCATCTCCTTCTTGTTGCGAACGCAAAAAACCATGTGCGCCATTGTTGTTGCGGCTCCTTCTCTGACGAGTTCCATTGTATGGGATGGGAGAGGCATCAGGCTCGGCGCAACCACCCGTTGTGCCCGCCCGGAACGCACAACCATCTCTCTCGCGCAAGCAAGAAAACATCATTCGTATTGAAATTTGTAAAGCCTAATTTTACTTGACAGTAAAGGCTGCCCGCGCATTTCATAATTTTACTTTCGATCCGCCGAGCGGTTCGATTTTCCTCAGCAAACCAACCCTTTTTGGCCGTCAAACTCCAATCAAGATCCTCAAGTTCGAAGGAGGATTCGTGCCTGAAGAAACCCTTGCGGCTGGTCTCAGCGAAAATGCTGCGTCCGGCCTCTCATATGTCACCTTCGTCCCCGCCCTCGTGTTTCTGCTAACTGGACCCTACAACCAGAACCTCGTCGTTCGATTTAACGCCTGGCAATCCGTTTTTCTGAATGCCGCAAGTTTCGCGGCTTGCCTGGGGCTCTACGCGCTCGGAATCATTCCCATCATCAATCTGCTGGATTTGATCCTCATTCCGCTTGTGCTCATGGTCTTCTTCGTGGTGTGGATTGCTTTGATGGTCGGCACCCTTCACGGTCGCCGCGTCAAGCTGCCGTTCCTGGGGGATATGGCTGAAGACAAGGCAATCTCCCGCCGGCTCTGAGTTCATCCCCGGGTAAATGGGGCCGTCAGCTACGGCCCTTCTTTCTGCCCGAGCGCTTCTTTCCCTTGGCTCGGCCAGGGATGGATTCTTCGCGTCTTCTCTTCTTTGCTTTTTGAGCCTTTTTCGCAGGCTTCTTCCCGGTCAAAGGAATTCCTTCTTCAACGATTGAAAATTGCAGACGCCGTTCCTGTGCCAGGATGCGGTCGAGAATCACCTGCGCGCGGTCGCCCGCCCGGAAACGGCGCCCAGTCCGATCGCCAACGATTTCGTGGGTGTTTTCGCGCCATGTGTAGCGATCGTCGCGCAGCGAATCAATGGGAACAAGCCCCTCGACAAACAGGTTCGTCAATTCGATAAAGAGACCGTATTTGGTCGGATTCAGCACCAACGCGGAAAACTCTTCCCCGATTCGGTCCTCCATGAACCGGACCTTCTTCCACTCCACGAGTTCGCGCTCGGCTTCAGCAGCGCGCCGCTCCGTCTGGCTGGTTTCCTCGGCGATCTGGGCCAGTTCCGGCTCGGGAATGGGCGGCTCCCAAATCAACTTGCCATCCTGAACGGAGCGGAGTGGAGTCGAAGGACCTGCAGTTTGGCTTCTCGGCCTTGGCCTCGATTGGAATAAATTCCCCTCGTTCGTGTGCGTCCAGGGCGAATCGTGCCGGCCCGGTTCGATTATGCCTTCCCCGCGAACCCCGCGCCGCAACAGCGTCTTTGTAATGCGGTGCACGATCAGATCGGGATAGCGCCGGATGGGCGAAGTGAAGTGCGTGTAGGTGGGCGCAGCCAGAGCAAAATGGCCCTCGTTGATCTCCGAATAGCGCGCCTGCCGCAGCGATCGCAGCATGAGATAGCTCAGAATGCGTTCCTCCGGCTTGCCCTCGATCTTCGCCGCAAGTTTCTGATACATGCGCGGCGTGACCGCAATGTTTTCCGCCACCTCGTGTTCGCGCGGCCTGCGCCCACTGCCGTATGATTCGCGGCGCTCACCCCGTGTCTGGATGCGCTTGACCGGCAGTGGTCCGAGCCCCAGGGAATAGCCAAAGCTCGCCGCCAGTTCTTCGAATTGCACCACCCGGCGGGGCTCTGGCTTCTCGTGAATACGATAGAGGGAAGGCACCCCCAGGTCTTCGATCCATGTGGCTACGCACTCGTTGGCCGCCAGCATGAACTCCTCGATCAGCCGATTGGCCCACGTGCGCTCGGCCCGGGTGATGCCGCGCATCTGCCCCTCCGCGTCAAACTGGATCACCGGCTCAGGCAAATCGAAATCGATGCTGCCGCGCTCCTCGCGGCGGCGGTTCATTTTCATGGCCAGGTCGCGCATGAGTTCGAAGTCGGCAGCGAACTCGGGATAGGCCGCGCGAACCTCTTCATCGCCTTCCAAAATCGCATGCACCTTTGTATAGGTCATGCGCGCAGCCGACGCGATCACTCCCTCGCTAATTTCGTAGCTCTCGATGCCGCCTCTGGAGTCGAGTTGCATCACGCAGCTCAGGACGAGACGGTCTTCCTCGGGGCGCAGGCTGCAGATGTCGCTCGAGAGTTCCTGCGGCAACATGGGAATGGCGCGATCGGGGAAGTACACGCTCGTGCCGCGCAGCCGTGCCTCGAGGTCGAGATCGGTGCCTTCGCGCACGTATTCGGCCACATCAGCGATGTGCACCTGGAGTTCGTATCCGCCGTCGTCGCGCTGCTTCACCAGCACGGCATCGTCGAAGTCGCGGGCCGTCTCGCCGTCGATGGTCACGATCGGCAGCCCGCGAAAATCACGCCTGCGGGCCACTTCGTTCCAGTCGAGATGCGCGACTCTGCGAGCTTCCGCCAGCACGTTTTCGGGAAAGATGCGCGGCAGCTGGTGCTTGCGGATCATCATCTCCACGTCGACGCCGAAGTCGTCCGGGTCGCCGAGCACCTCGATAACGCGGCCGAACGCGGGCTTTGTGGGCGTAGGCCAGCTGGTGATCTCCACGTCCACGATCATGCCCTCGAGGTCATCCCCCTCAAGGTCATCCCCCAGGTCGTGACGGGATCGCCTCGCGGTGGCTTCGGCGCCCAGCACGCGGTGCGGATTGGCGATTTCCGCCGCAGGCAACTCCTGGCCCTCGGGAATGATCACCGGCTGGTTCATGCGTTCATCGAATGGAACCACGTGATTGGCCCGTCCCCGATCGGAACGGGCGTATTGCCACCCCGGCGCCGAAGATCTTTCGCTGGGGGCCCCATAATGAAACGTCCCCACCACCGTCGGATTGCGGCGCTCCAACACGCGCGCTATCCGGCCCATGCGACGGCCATCCGCACGCGGCGGAGCCAGTTCCACCAGCACCTGGTCGCCCTGCATCGCCCCGTTGATTTCGTCGGGAGGGATGAAAATATCGTCTTCCCCCGTCGCCTGGCGGGCATTTGGGCGCACGAAGCCGTATCCATCTCGGTGCAGATCGAGCCGCCCCGCAGCCAGGTTGTCGCGGGTCCCGGCCGAGTGCGCCGTCGTGCGGGGGATACTCCACATTTCCCGGTCCAGTTTCGCTAGCTCTCCGCGCGCGGTCAGCCGGGCCAGTTGCTCGAGCAGCAGGCGCCGCTCGCGACCGCCTCCCAGGCCAAGTTCCCGCACCAGCTGCTTATACCCCGCCTTCCCGCCGGCGGAGCGGGCAATCCGCACGACTAGTTCCCGATCGGTCATGGATCAAGGTTACAGGCACCGCGGCCCTCAGCCAGCAGCCGCCGGCTTAAGCGGTCTTAGCCGGAATTTGGGCCCCCGGCGTGCCGAATTTGATTCCACGGCGATTTATCAATGGATACAGACCAAAACCACAATCCGCCCGCCCCGAAAGTTTGTGCGAAAATCAGGAGAGTCTGATTTTGTCGCTTATCCGTCGGCCGAATGCCGTTCCGTCTTTCGTTCAAACCACGGAAAGCGCTGGCCTATTAGAATTACTGCAGTCGCGATCGATTGAATTCGCGCTGCTTAGACCCCATCCCGAAGCGGACAAGGAAAGGAACCGACTGAACCGTATGTGGAAACCTAGCCAACCCGAACCACCTTCTCCTCCCCCTGCCCCAGAGCCCGCGCGCCCCGCCCCGCCCACGACGACTGTCGAGTCCGCCAACCGTGCGGGGGTCACCGCCGCCGACCAGGCTTCCATTAGCAAGGGGCTCTTCATCAAGGGCGAAATCACCGGCTCGGAATCGCTGTTCATCGACGGCAAGGTCGAAGGCAGCATCAACCTCAACGGCAATCGCGTGACGGTGGGCCGCAATGGTCAGGTTGCCGCCAGCATCACGGCGCGCGAAGTTGTGGTTCTGGGCAAGGTTCGTGGCAACGTGACCGCGACCGACCGCGTGGATATCCGCGCCGAGGGTGCTCTCACCGGCGATGTGGCCGCAGCTCGCATCAGCATCGAGGACGGCGCCTTTTTCAAGGGCGGCATCGATATTCGCAAGCCGGACGCCAAGCCTGCGGCCGCGGTACCCGCTGCCGCACCCACGCCGGCTGCCGTCGTCAAGTGAACTAGGATCGCAACTGTCTCTCCGCGAGCAGCCCCGGCCCCTGCCGGGGCTGCTGTGTCTGCGAGAAACTGCAAGCGGTTTGCACAGGGCTCTCAGACCGTGCGGGCGATGCTGGGATGGGGGTGAGCCCCGGCCACGCCGACTTCCTGGTCCTTGTATTGCAACTGGTAGAGCTTCCAGTACAGTCCCCGATGCGCGAGCAGTTGCTGGTGAGAACCCATCTCCCGCAGCTGCCCCTTGTGCATGACGAGAATCACGTCAGCGCGCTGGACCGTTGATAGGCGGTGGGCAATCAGCACGCTCGTTCGGCCTTCAACCATGCGCTCGAGAGCCCCGCGAATGCGCAACTCCGTGTCGGTATCGACGCTGGAGGTCGCTTCGTCCAGGATGAGAATGCGGGGATTGTATGCCAGAGCTCGGGCGAAGTTGATGAGCTGCTTCTGGCCCGTCGAGAGCGAATTGCCGCGCTCCTGCACCGGCTCGTCGAACTTGCCCGGCAGGCTCTCAATGAAGTCCAGAACATTGACATCCCGCGCCGCCTGGACGAGACCGGCTTCGGCGATCGATTCGTTGCCGAGGCGAATGTTTTCGGCGATCGTACCGGTAAACAGGAACGGATCCTGGAGAACTACCGCGAAGTGCCGGCGCAGTTCGTTGAGATCGTGTTCGCGCAGATCGATGCCGTCGAGCAGGATTTGCCCTGCTGTCACGTCGTAAAAACGCATCATCAGGCTGGTAAGCGTGGTCTTCCCTGCCCCGGTGTGTCCCACAATGGCCACCGTGTGACCGGGTTCGATGGTGAATGAGACGTCTTTCAGGATCCAGTCGATGTCTTTGAGGGATGCCAGGGAAACGCAATCCGGTGTGCCCGAGGCCCCATCCGGACATTCTCCGTCGCGGGCGAACGCCCGGCCGGAGATGGCGGTGTAAGCATCAAGGCCTGCGGCGCTTGTGGAACCGGCGCCGTTCGCGCCCGAGGCACCCCTTTTAGGAGCGGACGCAAGCAGGACAGCGGCCTTCTGTTCCGGCGTGAGCTTCTGATAGGTGAACCACACGTGGCGGAACTCAATGCGGTTTGAACCGTCGCCGACACGCGGGTTGGCCGGACTTACGATTTCAGGCGCGGTATCGAGGAGCTTGAAGATGCGCTCGCACGCCGCCATCGCGGCCTGGAGAATGTTGTATTTGTCGCTGAGATCCTGGATCGGCCGCCAGAAGCGCAGCGAATACATGTTGAACATAGTGAGCACGCCGATGGTGACGGAGCCCGATAGCACCCCGAAACCACCCCGCCAGAGAACCAGCGCGATGGCCACCACCGAAAGCAGGTCGACGGCCGGATAATAAAGCGCGTACGCAAAGATTGTGTCTTTGAACGCGATCATGTGCTGGCGATTGACCACTTCGAAGTCGGTGAAAGCCCGCTGTTCGCGGTTGAACAACTGGACCACCGCCATCCCGCTGATGTGTTCCTGGGTAAAGCTGTTGATGCGCGCGATGGCGGCACGCACGCGCCGGTAGCTCTCCCGCACCGAGTTGCGGAAGATGCGGGTCACGAACAGGATGAGCGGCAACACCGCGAACGCCAGCAGCGCCAGCCACCAATTGATCGACAGCATCACCACTCCCATGATGGTGAGCGT
>DASXGD010000041.1:0-4224 GCA_036489245.1 Occallatibacter sp.
CGGCTCCTCGGGCAAAACCCAGGGCGCCGGCAGCAATTCGGTTTCGTTCTGAACGCTTCAAGTGCCCCAAAACGGCCCTTTTGGACCGTTTACATTTGCCGAATGGCTCCAATATCCAGTTTTTATTCAGTAACTTGCGGAGTAAAACCCGAAAAATAGGGTACCCCCTCCCCCCCTCGCACTGTGAAACTGTGAGTCGATCGTTTCGATCGACCCACGACTCGAGCGTTCAACGCTTGTGAGAAATCCGGACTAAAGGAGGACTAAAGGCCGGCGCCGGGAATGTACTTGTACTGAATCTCGGTGGGGCGCTTGATGGGGTCACCGGTGAGGTCGTGGGTGTGCCACACCACGCTCTCCGCGGCCACTTCAGGGTGCTTGCCCAGGAATTCAAGGGCGTAGGTGGACGCCGTGGGGTCGTCTTTCTGATCGGCGAACTTGGCCGACTCGATTGCGGCCTTTTCCTTTTCGCCCAGGCGGCGGTAGAGGATCGCCAACTGGTAGTGCGCGGCCAGGTCGTCGGGATCGACGGCTTGAAGCTTCTCGTACATATCCCGGGCGCGGGGATAATCGTGCTGCTGGTAGTAGCTGAAGCCCAATTCGCGGAGGGCGTCCCGGGAGCGGGGATATTTGGCGACAACCGCTTCGAGGTCGGCCACCGCTTCCGGAACCTGTCCGGCGTTGCGCTCGACAAGAGCACGGTAGTAGAGGGCGCGCGGATCGCCGGGGAGAAGGCTGAGCGCCTGGGCCAGGTGCGGCTTGGCGTCGTCATAGCGTTCCCAGGAGATTTCGACGATGGCCATGTTGGTGTAGGCGTCGGCGTAGTCGGAGCGAAGCTGGGCGACGTGCTGGAATGCATCGACGGAGGCCTGGTATTGCTGCGCGTCGAGCAGGGCGATGCCGTAGTTGTTCCAGCGCATCCATTCCTTGTTCTCGTCGGGGCCGGGGGCCACGGGAACGTTGTTGCCGATCACCAGTGTACGGGTTTGCGATGCCATGTCGATGACGGGCATGGGGTAATGCTGCCCGGGCTTCTGGTCCATCGCATAGTCGATAAAGTGCTGGTTGAACCGGCGGTACTTCACCGTAGCAGTGAGTGTGAATTGGCCCTTGATCTCTTTGGGCAGACGGAAACGGTAGCGCACCAGCTGCGAACGGCCTGACTGGACAGTGTTGTTGTAGGCCAGCACCCGGTTATGCCAGATCTGGTGGATGTCGTTCAATTCGCCCTTGGTGTTCACGAGGCGGCTGGTGAAGGAGTGGGCGGAGGGATCGAGATTGCCGTCGGGCTGGATGAAACCGCTCTCGGCCAGCGTTTTGCCGGACGAATCCTTAACCGTGAAGTCGACCCACGATTCATAGAAGTCGCGCTGCTCGGGTATGTAGGAGTGGGCGATGCCCTTGTTCTGGATCACGACGTCGGCGATGAGAGTGTCGCCGGGGGCAATGGAGAAACTGCACAGGCCGAGCGGAGCGATGAGGGCAGGGTCGGAGGCTGGGGCGTTCTCCTTTTGAAGGGCGAAGATATCGACGTTGAACACGCCGGTGGCCTGGGCGCCGTTCTTCAGAAATGCGGCAAGCTTTTCGGCCTGCTCTTCGTACTTGTAATAAACGGGGATCAGGGTGTTGCCGCCCAACCAGCGGTGGGAGGTGAATTTGCCGTCCTTGGCGCCGGGATCTTCGGTGCCGGCGGCGAGGGCCTCGCGCGGCATGTGGCAGGTCTGGCAGGTGAAAACGGAGTCCTTGCGGTAGAAGGGCAAGGGCGACTGCTTTGTAAAGCTGGCGGCCTGCCACTCGTCGTAGAGGGAGATGGCGCGGAGGAACTTATAGTCGTCGAGCGACTGCGGGATGGCCGCCTTGTGGCAAGCGCCGCAGAATTCGGCAGTTTGAAGCAGGGGACGCATGACCGCTTTGGAATGGCGATCGAGGTGGGCCAGGATTTCAGCGTCGGAGACAGGGCGGGTGACGGGGGCGCCGTTTTCATCCACCATCACGGCGGGAATGCCCATCACGTAGCTGCCGGTGCCTGTCGCATCGCTGGATTGGATGGAGTGACATGTGGAGCAGGTGATGCCTTCATCCTCGAAGGGACGCTTTTTGGGCATACCCTGGGTCAGGTCGCCGGAGAGCAGGGCCACGGGATTGTGGCAACCCTCACAGTGGCGCGAGAACTGCACCCCTTTTTCGTCGATCAGCATGTTGACGTTTTTCAAATACCAGGGGGCGCGGAAGCTGTTGGCATGCGCGGTCTGGCGCCACTGGTGGTAGGCCTCCTTGTGGCAGTGGCCGCAGTACTGCGCCGTGTAAAAGGTCTTCGGGCTGAGGAATTGGCCGTTGACGGACATGGCATTGGAAGGCAGGAAGGGCGATTCCTTGCCGAAGGCGTAGTTGTAACGAGTGGCGACGGAGTCATGGAACGGCGTGGTCGGGCCCGTGAGCTTGATGGTGGCGGTATAGGCTGCGCCGGCTGTTGCGGCAGGAGGCGGTGCGGGGGTGGGGGTGTCGGCCTCCGGACCGTTCGCTGCCGACGTGCCGAGAACAGCTACCAAGGTGAGGCCGATGGCGATGGCCGCCGGCAGCCAGCGGCGCGGCGCGATTCTAGGCGCACTTCCAAACATTTGCAGTCGACCCCGGGGACCTGTTCGCTGGCCGACGGCAGAAACCAGTCGCCGCCCGAGGAACATTAAAAAGGTAACAGGACGGGGGGGTGGGTTGTCTCCATCGAAAGATGGAGGTTTGGTATCCACCTTACGAGTTCTTTCATTTTTGTCAGCGACGGGAACAAACGGCCAGGAGTCATGCGAAATGCGCGCCAATCGACGCGGCCGGAGGGATTGTCTGGCAGAAAGCTGGTTTCAAACGGCGCCACGATTTCGATTCATACAAGACGCAGATCTTGGAGTTCGCGAGCTCGTTCTGTACAGAACCAATGGTCGAGAAGCGGGGCATATTCTCGCTGCAAATGGAATGGCAGGTGAAAGAAATCCGAGTGAATCGTTTGGCGGCAACGGGCAGCACCGCAATGACAGGTCCATACCACGTCGCCATATCCGTTGACGCAATAGTCATAAGCGATCTCATCCCCGGCCTCAATGTTTCGGCGCGCCAGGACCCGTCGGACCCCGGACAAAGTAAGAACGTAGACGTTTGGATCGCAGGAGTGATTGATGTAGCGCTCGGGAATTCCCATCCAGACCACTCTTCCTCTCTCGAGGTAGTCGCAATGATGCTCTTCTCCGTCGGGGACCGGGTGGTCTGCGCTGACTTCAAAGGAATCATCGATGGTGAGAACTACGTCGCCGGCGGCGAACGCCCTGGCTGCAAAGACGCCCAGTCCATTGATTTCCGAGGTTTTGACAATCACGTCGCGGGACATAGGGCGATTATTTCAAATAGCCCAGCTTTGTGGCGGCGGGTTTAGCTTATCCGGAAGTCGCACGATCCTACGGCCCGAACTTCGAGCAGGTTTTGACGTTGGGGCATGGGGGGAGCGGCTTGCCTGAACGAACCGCTGCAGGGAGCCTTGAGTCGGAAAGGGTCCTGGTTTTGGCGCGTTTGCAGCGAACGGTTCACAACGTGAGATGAAAGGGGAGTATTCGGGCTGAACGGTGTGAGCTGGCTCACATCCGTTTAGCCAAAGCCCACCTCAAACTGGTACGTTTGGTAGGTAAGACTTCGATTCGCATCATGGCGGCAAATCCTTATTTTTCATTGGCGGTTCTGTTCTTTGCGGCGCTGGGGTTTGGCCTGGCTCCGCTGGGGCTGGCATGGTTGTGGGGGCGCGTGTACTCGCCGGCCAAGCCGAACCGGATAAAGAACGCGATCTACGAGTGTGGCCTGGAATCGAAGGGCGATGCCTGGGTACAGTTCCGGTCTTCGTATTACCTGTACGGGATCATGTTTTTGATCTTCGACGTGGAGGCTGTGTTTCTGCTTCCGTTTGCGGTGGCATTCACCGGGCTGGGCGTGGCGGCCTGCCTGGCAATGCTGGTGTTTGTCCTGCTGCTGATTGAAGGCCTGGCGTGGGCGTGGGCCAAGGGAGTGTTGACCTGGCAGTGATGCCGCTGGCATCACTGCCAGCTAATAGCTAATAGCTCAAAGGATTCCGAATGGCAGTTGATCAAAACCTGAAGATCGAGCTGGGCAAGCAGGGCGTCTTCGTTACGACCATTGAGGAGCTCTATAACTGGGGGCGGCGGAGCTCGGTGTGGCCGATGCAGTTCG
>DASXGD010000056.1:0-8330 GCA_036489245.1 Occallatibacter sp.
CGCCCGCGGGAGGGACAATGCAATGGGCCGTGTCGCAGGCCGTATCCTTCCGGCGCATGCACGTGCTCGGCGATCTTGTCCTTCACCAGAATCATGGCTGGGCCAGCGGGGGTTGGATGTCCGATTCCCTGATCGACGGCAACACCGACTCGGGTTCGCAGCAACAATGGATCTCCCGCAACAGCGAATGGCGCAGTTGGACCGGATCCAATTGGAACATGGTCTTCGTCGGCATGGTGCATGCGCCGGACGGCGACTGGCCCACTCCGCCGTTCACCAAGATCGCGGAGACTCCGGTGGTCCGCGAAAAGCCGTTCCTGCTGGTCGATTCGCACGGAAACTGGTTTGTGCGCGTTCCCTCGCTGCGCACCGACAGCGCCGGTATCACCTGGGGCAACGGCGCCACGCCGGGACGTTCGATCCTGCTCTCGAAGTTCTACATTGCGCATCCCGATACGGACACCGCCGCAACCATCAACGCCCAACTCGCCCAGGGCAAGCACCTGTTGTTCACGCCCGGCGTTTATCAACTCACCGAACCGATCCGGGTGACACAACCCGACACGATCGTCCTGGGTTTGGGCTTCGCCACGCTCAAGCCTGTCAACGGCACCGCCGCCATGACGACGGCGGATGCGGAC
This sequence comes from Occallatibacter sp., assembly GCA_036489245.1. Taxonomy (GTDB): domain Bacteria; phylum Acidobacteriota; class Terriglobia; order Terriglobales; family Acidobacteriaceae; genus Telmatobacter. The sequence continues at coordinate 642 of DASXGD010000056.1, forward strand.
GGCATCATCGTTGCCGGCTTGCTGTTCGACGCCGGCGAGACCAGGTCTCCGGTGCTGCTTGAAGTTGGTCCCGAGGGCAGCAAAGCCAGTCACGCGCAGGATCCCATTTCGCTGCACGACGTATTTTTCCGCGTGGGCGGGGCGGGCGTCGGGCGGACCGCCGTCAACCTGCGCGTCAACAGCAACGACACGATCATCGACCACACCTGGATCTGGCGCGCCGACCATGGCGCCGGAGTCGGGTGGGACGCCAACCTCAGCGCCAACGGCCTGGTTGTGAATGGCAACAACGTCACAGCCTACGGATTGTTCGTCGAGCATCATCAGGAGTTCCAGGTGGTGTGGAACGGCGAGAACGGGCGGACCTACTTCTATCAATCCGAGATTCCCTACGACCCACCCGACCAGGCGAGCTATACCAGCGCCCCAGGCGTCAACGGCTGGGCCTCTTACAAAGTTGCCGATCGAGTGGCTCATCACGAGGCCTGGGGCCTGGGCGTCTACAGCGTCTTTCGCCACCCCAACGTGGTGCTCACGCGTGCAATCGAGGTGCCGAAGAAGCCGGGGGTGCGGTTTCACAGCATGATCACGGTTGCTCTCGACGATAAGGGCGAAATCTCGAATATCATCGACGACGTGGGCGGCGCGACATCGATCAAGCCGCGCGTGACGCCGAAGCTTACCAGCTTTCCATAGCCGCCCACGTCCCCCGCGACCATGAAACAATAGATGCGTAACCGCCATGACCGACGAGACCACTCCCGAAACCCAGCCTACGCCCGACCCTCCCACCACCTCCAGAGAGCCCGTGATCACGCCTGTCGCGGAACCCTCTGAGAACTTCGGCGAGCTTCTCGCCCAATTCGAAAAGAGCCACGCCCACACCACCGAAGGCGGTCAGAAACAATTGCAGGGCACCATCATCTCCGTGTCCGCCGACGAGGTTTTTCTCGACATTGGATACAAGACAGAAGGAGTGCTTCCGCGCTCGGCATTCGAAAACAACGCCGGCTCGGTAAAGCCCGGCGATTCGGTTCCAGTGTCTGTGACCGGCCGCAATGAAGAAGGTTATTACACCCTGACGCGCTTCAAAGTGGCTCAACCGCGCGACTGGTCGGCGCTCGAAGAAGCCTTTGCCCAGAAACTCGCCGTGGTCGGCACGGTCACCGGCGTCGTCAAGGGCGGCCTGAACGTCGATGTCGGCGTCCGCGCATTTATGCCCGCCAGTCGCAGCGGCGCCCGCGATGCCGCCGAGATGGAGGCCCTGGTCGGCCAGCAGATCAATTGCCGCATCACCAAGCTTGACGTCACCGACGAAGATGTTGTGGTCGATCGCCGCGTGGTTCTCGAGGAGCAGGCGCGCACCGCCGCCGAGGGCCGTTTTGGAGCCCTGAAAGAAGGTGACACCCACAGCGGCACCGTGCGCAGCCTGATGAGCTACGGCGCCTTTGTTGACGTTGGCGGAGTGGACGGCCTGTTGCACGTGAGCGACATGGCCTGGAATCGTGTCAACAAGCCTGAAGACGTGGTGGCGGTCGGACAGCAATTGCAGGTGAAGATTCTCAAAATCGATCCCGAGACGAAGAAGATTTCTCTCGGCCTCAAACAATTGCAACCGGAGCCGTGGGAGACAGCGCCCGGGCGCTACCAGGCCGGCCAGCGCGTGAGCGGAAGAGTCACCCGCGTGGCGGAGTTCGGTGCATTTGTCGAGCTCGAGCCCGGAGTCGAGGGTCTGATCCACATCTCTGAAATGTCGTGGGGCAAAAAGATCCGCATCGCCAGCGATGTCGTGAAGCAGGGCGAAACCGTCGACGCCGTCATTCTCTCCATCAAGCCGGAAGAGCGCCGCATCTCGCTGGGCTTGAAACAAACCCTCGTCGACCCCTGGTCGGAAGCCGCACGCAACTTCCCCGTCGGCTCGCAGGTCGAAGGCCCGGTCTCGAAGCTGATGAACTTTGGCGCATTCGTGCAGGTTGCCGACGGCATCGAGGGCCTGGTGCATGTCAGCGAGATCGTCGCCGATCGCCGCATCCATCACCCCTCGGATGTGCTGCGCACCGGACAGGTGGTCAAGGCGCAGGTGCTGGGCATCGACACTGAAAAGCGGCAGATGAAACTCAGCATCAAGCAGCTTGTGCCTACCAGCATCGATGAATATATCGCCGAGCACAAAGTGGGCGATCAGGTTTCCGGCCGCGTGGTGGAGGAAACTCCTGCGCTCGTGGAACTGGGTGAAGGCATCCGTGCCGCGTGCCGCGCTGGGGCTGGACCGGCCGCTGCGACCCCGGCAAAAGCTGAGAGCAGCGTCGATCTCTCTTCGCTGTCTTCCATGCTCAAAGCGCGCTGGAAGGGCAACACCCCGGCTCCCGCCGCAAAGCCCGAACCCCTGCAGGTCGGCCAGATCCGCAGCTTCAAGATCGTGACGCTTGAGCCGGATAAAAAGAAGATCGAAGTCGAACTGGCCTGAGTCGCGCTATAGATACGTGTCGTCCACGTAGCACCATTTCCAGTCTTCGCCGCGCTCGGCTGACTGAATGATCGGATGCTGCGTGGAGTGGAAGTGCGCGCGTGCGTGGCGATTCTTCGACGAGTCGCAACAGCCCACGTGCCCGCACTCCAGGCACATGCGCAAATGGACCCATGTGTCTCCGAGCTTCACGCATTCTTCGCAGCCCTTGGTGTGAGGCTTCACTTTCTTGATGTAATCCTTGGTGTGTGTGCACGTAGCCGGCATGGAAACCTCCGCGGGGATAATCGTTGGATGCCGCTGCCGTTTTTTTGACGCGCGTATTTTCGGCAGCGGACTGGCGCCTTCTTAAGTTACCCGATACTGCCCGGCGAGTTGGCGGAACTCCGTGACCTGGGCATCGACCCAGGCCTGATCGCGCCCCAACTCGCTCGCCAGCAGCCTGGCGACGGCGGGCGCCATGGCGATCGCCGATCCGGCGTTAAGAAACAGCGCGCGCGTCCGGCGGGCCAGCGCATCTTCGACGGTCCGCGCCATTTCGGCGCGCGCCGCCCACACAATCTCCCCGCCGATGTAGGGCAGTTCCGGATCGAGTTGCACCGCCAGGGCCGGGTCGGCTGCCGCCAGTCCTCGAATGGCGTCCGCATCCGCCCCATAAACGTCGAGAGGATCGTATCCATTCCCCGCCCCCTCGATGTCGACGCCAGCTCTATCAGGCGCGGGCTCCGAATAGCCGTGAATGCGGAGGTTGCGCGTCTTGCAGGGTTCATCCCTCAGCTTGCCCAGCGTGATCGCGTGGTCAACGCAGTCTTCCGCCATGTGGCGATAGGTTGTCCATTTGCCCCCGGTGATCGTGAGCAGGCCGAACGTGTCAACGTGAATCACGTGGTCGCGGGAGAGCGTCGAAGTTTTCCCCTCGCCTTTGACCAGGGGCCGAAGCCCCACGTAAACGCTCAGGACATCGGCGCGCGTGGGCCGGTGAGTCAAATACAAACTGGCGGTCTCAAGAATGAATTCGATCTCTTCGTCCAGGGGGAGCGGCTCAAGGCTGGGCGCATCGAGAGGCGTATCGGTGGTGCCGGCAACTGCGTGACCATGCCAGGGGATCACAAACAGCACCCGCCCATCGCTGGTGCGCGGAACCATCAGCGCGGTGTCGCTCTTCAGAAAGGATCGATCGAAGACGAGGTGAATCCCCTGGCTTGTCACCACGATCGGATCGATGCCTGGATCGGCCATGCGGCGGATCGAATCGGTGAATACACCGGTTGCGTTGACCACGATGCGTGCTGGAATTGAAAGGTCTTCACCGGTTTCTTCATCGTGCGCAGTCAGGCCATTCACGTAGCCGTCGGCATCGCGGAGCAAACCGGTCGCGGGGCAATAGTTCACGAGGGTTCCGCCGCAATCGGCCGCGGTCATGGCGAGATGGACAAGCAGGCGTGCATCGTCGAATTGGCCATCGTAGTAAACGACACCGCCGCGTAACTCGGTAGGGTCAAGGGCCGGCAGGCGCTCCAATGTTTCTTCCTTGCTGAGCAGCTTCGACTGGCCGAATCCGTACTTGCCGGCCAGGAGGTCATACAGCTTGAGTCCGATTCCGTAGAAGGGAGCCTCCCACCAGGAATAGTTGGGGACAACAAAAGCCAGATCATGAACAAGGTGAGGCGCGTTCTGCCGCATCAGGCCCCGTTCTTTCAGGGCCGACATCACCAGGGCCACGTTGCCTTGCTCAAGATAACGCACCCCCCCGTGCACAAGCTTGGTGCTGCGGCTGCTGGTGCCCTTGCCGAAGTCATGCGCCTCCACCAGGACTACGTCCAGGCCGCGGGAAGCCGCGTCGACCGCCACGCCCACACCCGTGGCCCCTCCGCCGATCACGGCAATATCCCAGGGCTCCCTGCGCTCGCGAATCTTGCGCAGCATCTCATCGCGCTGCATGGCTGGCTTCCTTTCGCTTATTCAACCCAGGATCTGGACCGCTCCACCGCGCGATGCCAGAGATGGCGCCGGGCGGCCGCGTCTTCATCGGTCATGGTTGGCTCGAAACGGACATCGTTCTTTCGGCTGGAGCGCAATTCCTCGGGTCCGGCCCAGAAGCCCACCGCAAGTCCGGCCAGGTAGGCCGCGCCCAGGGCAGTGGTCTCGGTGACCCGCGGCCGAACCACCGGCACGCCCAGCACATCCGCCTGGAACTGCATCAGCAGGTGGTTGACCGAGGCCCCGCCGTCAACGCGCAGAGCGTTCAGCGGCGCGTTGGTCTCGCTGTGCACCGCCTCGAGCACGTCGGCTACCTGGAACGCGATGCTTTCAAGCGCCGCGCGCGCAATGTGACCCGGCCTGGTGTCGCGGCGCAAGCCGATCAAAAGGCCGCCGGCATGCGGATCCCAGTGCGGTGCGCCCAGCCCGACGAAGGCTGGAACAAAGACGACACCGCCCGAGTCGGGAACGCCCGAAGCCAGGGCTTCGACATCGGCCGACGACCCGATCAGGCAAAGGTTGTCACGCAGCCACTGCACAACGGCTCCTCCGATAAAGATGCTTCCTTCCAGCGCGTATTCCAGGCGGCGCGAGGCACTGGCGGCCAGCGTGGTGATCAGCCTGTGCTTCGATCGCATGAACTGCGTACCGATGCTCTGCAGCAGAAAGCAGCCGGTGCCGTATGTGTTCTTGGCTTCGCCCGGCTTCCAGCACATCTGGCCGAAGAGCGCGGCCTGCTGGTCCCCGGCAATGCCGGCAATGGTGGTACCCGCCAGTCCCAGCGTGGTCGTCACTTCTCCCACCTTCTCGCTGGACCACACCACCTGCGGCAAAACGCTCTCGGGGATGTCGAAGATCCTCAGCAGTTCCGGATCCCACTTTCCTTGAACGATGTTGAAGAGCAGGGTGCGCGAGGCGTTGGTCACGTCTGTGACATGCCGCTTTCCGCTGGTCAGGTGCCAGACGAGCCAGGTGTCCACGGTGCCGAATGCCAGTTCGCCGCGCTCTGCGGCTGCGCGCGCACCGGCCACGTGGTCCAGGATCCACTTGAGCTTGGTCGCGGAGAAATAGGGATCAATGACGAGGCCGGTGCGGTTGCTGATATCGTCGCCGGCGCCGCTCTTCTCCAGGGCCTCGCACAGCGCCGCCGTACGGCGATCCTGCCAGACAATCGCCGGGTGAATGGGCCGGCCCGTCTCCCGGTCCCAGACAATCACGGTCTCGCGCTGGTTGGTGATTCCGATGGCGGCTGTGTCGCGGGGGCGTGCGCCGGCCTTGGCCAGGGCCTCCACCGCGCACGACAACTGGCTGGTAAGGATCTCCATGGGGTCGTGTTCGACCCAGCCCGCCTGCGGATAGGACTGCTTGAATTCGTGCTGCGCCACCGCCGCAATTGCGCCCGCTTCATCGAACAGGATGGCGCGGGAACTCGTGGTTCCCTGGTCAAGGGACAGGATATAGCTCATGCGTGCCGCCTGCCTTCGGGAACCAGTCAAACACGGACGGGCGGGATGCCGCAAGGCGAGCGCCGCGGGCCGCCTCGCGCCGCCGTCGGGGTTGATCGCGAGATTCGAACAACGATTTTTTCAATTCCAAGCAGCATCTGAGACCTGTTTGGCGTCGAATCACCAGGCCGGAAACGCAGACTTCACTGCAATTCTCCGCACTCCGGTCAACGTACCTGCATTCCCTCAATCTATGAATATGGCAAACCAGAATCCCATCGATATCGCTGGTGCGGTCACGAAGAGGCTGGAATCTCCAGTCGACCGCCCCAATATTTCACTGCGCGTAGACACCTTTTCAACCCGCGAGGAAAAGCACGATGCCGTGCTGCGCCGCGTAGAGTATGCCGACAAACCCGGCATCGTCTATGTGTCGACGCATCGGAATGCGGAGGTGATCGCGGCCGACTTGCAGCAATGCGGCGTCGAAGCGGTTTTCTACCACGGTGGGCTGAAGGCCAGAGAGCGCGAAGAGATTCAGGACCGCTTCCTGCGCGGCGACGTGCCGGTGCTTGTGGCCACGAGCGCGTTTGGCGTGGGTGTCGACAAGCCCGACATCCGCTTTGTTTATCACGCCGACGTGAGCGAGTCGCTCGATAGCTATTTCCGGGAAATCGGGCTCGCCGGGCGCGACAACCATCCGGCCGAAGCGGTGCTGTTTTACCGTCCCCAGGACATCTCGTCGCAGCAGTACAAGACCGGAGCGGGGAACGTAGATACGGAGGCTCTTGAATCCGTGGCCCAGGCCCTGGCCCATCACCGGCGTGCCGCCTCGCGCGACGACCTGGCTCGCGAAACCTCCCTTTCGGTCCGCAAGCTCTCCACCATCGTTCACAAGCTTGAAGAAGTGGGCGCCGCCCGGCAGCTTGACTCTGGAAAAATCAAAGTCGCCCCCGGCCATTCCGTGACCGATATTGCGGAGGCGGCCGTCTCGCAACAGAAGCAACTGCAGGACGTGCGCAAGCGGCGCCTGGAGCAGATGAGGGCTTATGCCGAATGCCGTTCCTGCCGCCGCGCATACCTGCTGCGCTACCTGGGCGCCGACTTCTCCGGCCCCTGCGGCAACTGCGACCGCTGCGAGCTGGCCGGCGCGAGGCCGGCCAAAGTCGCATAGCGTGCAGGGCGGTAATCGCAAGGCTGCAAACGGGCCTATTGCACCTGCCCGATGTACACACCGAATGCGCCCAGATCGATATGGTCCAGTGAAGCGGGATCGCTGCCGCCCGGGGACCTGAACAGGGTCCTTACCGGGCCCGGCTTCAGACCCGTGCTGCCGCCTGTCAGGTTTACGGTCTGCGCTTCGGCCGTGAAGTTGACCGACACCACGATGGGGGCAGTTCCACGCGCCTGTCGCATCCAGCTCAGGACCTTTGGATTATCGTTATCCAGCATCACCTGGGCGCCGCGGGCGAGTACGGGATTGTTCTTTTTCAGCTGGATCAGGCTTTCATACCAGGCCAGCAGCGAGTGGGGATCCGAGTCTTCGGCCTTCACGTTGACCGTGGTGTAGGAGGGCGGAACGGGCAGCCAAGGCGCACCGTTGCTGAATCCGGAGTTGGTCGATGCATCCCATTGCATCGGAGTTCGCTCCCCATCGCGGCCCTTGTCCGTCGGCCATCCCGTCAGTCCCACCGGATCCTTCACGTCTTCCTTGCGCGTCGGTGGCGTTGTCTTCATCCCGATCTCGTCGCCGTAATAGAACAGCGAAGCCGCACGGCTGGTGAAGAGAATCGTGGA